>JBATMU010000339.1:0-7619 GCA_049289995.1 Rhizobiaceae bacterium
GCCGCCATTTTGGCAGGCGGCATTGCCGCCGCCGGATGGCTGGGCGGCACCAAATTGGTCGAAAGCCGCCTCGGTTTTCGCACCGTCACCGTCAAGGGCCTGTCCGAGCGTGTCGTCAAGGCCGATCTTGGCTTCTGGCCGGTTCGCTTTGTCGCCACCGGTCCGACGCTTGAGGAAGCCCGCACCAAGCTTGAATCCTCAAGCGCCATCGTCTCGAAGTTCCTGACCGACCGCGGTTTTGCCGCAGGCGACAGCGAAGTGCAGAACATCCAGGTCGAAGATCGCGTGGCCGGCTATTCCGGCAATGACATTCCACCGGAATTCCGCTTCGTGCTGACCGAAGACATTCTGGTCAAATCCGCCGATGTTGACCGCCTGGCCACCGCCTCGCGCGATGTCGGCGAACTCCTGAAGTCCGGCGTCGTATTCACCTCTGACAGCTACAATGCCGGCGCGTCCTACATTTTCACCAAGATCAACGATCTCAAGGGCGAAATGCTGACCGAAGCAACGGCGCGAGCCCGCGAGGCGGCAGAAAAGTTCGCCGTGGAATCCGGCGCCAAGGTCGGCTCGATCCAGGCCGCCAATCAGGGCGTCATCGAGATCAACGCTGCGGTGGCCATCCCCAATGACCGGCCGGAAAAACAGATCGACAAGAAGGTGCGCGTGGTCACCACCATCACCTATTTCCTGCGCGACTGACCGAAGAAAATAAGCAGAAGCTGATCTTGCCAATCAACGCCGCCCTCTTATGCTGGGCGGCGTTTGGCATGGGATGGGATCAACAATGAAAAAACTTGCGCTTTCTGCAATGGCCGCATGGCTGGCTGTATCCGCGCCGGCTTTTGCCGAAAAGCTCGACATGTCCACGGTCACCTGCACGCAGCTGGCGGCCATGAACGAGGATGAAATCGCCTGGTATCTGATCTGGCTCGACGGCTGGCTTGCCGGCCAGGCCGACAATACCATGCTGGACATCGATGAACTGGGCAACCAGATCGACGGCATCGGCAAGGCCTGCGAAGCCGCCCCTGAATCCAGCGTCATCAATGCCGCCAAGGCCTATCTCAACGGCTGATCAGCCTTTGGGGTTGAAAACCGCATCGACTGGCGGACGCAGCCCGTTCGCCAGCCGGTTGGTCTCGTTTGCAAGCCCGACGACAGCCATCAGCTCCATCAGCTGCGCCTCGCTCATGCCTTTGGCGCGGGCGGCGGCGGTATGCGAATAGGTGCAATATTCGCAGCCATTGGTCGCCGAGACCGCGACATAGATCATTTCCTTGACCAGGGGATCAAGCGCCCCCGGCGCCATTACCGCCTTCAGACCTTCCCATGTCCGTTTGAGAAGGGCCGGATCATTGGCCAGCACCTTCCAGAAATTATTGACCCAGTTGATGTTCCGCGTCGCCATGATGTCATCATAGACGGCGCGGACCTCGGGGCTGGCATCGGCGATTTCGATCAGCGGAACAATCGGGTTCATAATTTCCCTCAAGGCCGGAGTTCAGCGAGAGCAGCGTCCAGTGCAGCGTGGATGCGCGCGCAGGCGAGATCGATCTCCGTCTCCGTCCAGATCAGCGGCGGCGACAGGATCATCGTATCGCCGGTGGCCCTCAGCATCATGCCGCGCGCAATGGCGTGATCGCGCACTTTGACTGCCGCCGACCCGGCCGGTTCGAACCGCCTGCGGCTTTCCTTGTCCGCCACGATTTCGATGGCGCCAAGAAAGCCGAGCGTGCGGACTTCGCCAACCAGCGGATGGCCGGCGATGCGCTCGGTCAGGGCCTTGGCGAAATAGGGGCCGGTCCGCTCGCGCACCCGCTCGATCATGCCTTCGCGCTCGATGATTTCGAGATTTTTCAGTGCCACCGCACAGGCCACAGGGTGACCGGAATAGGTATAGCCATGGTAGAATTCTCCGCCCTTTTCGACCAGCACATTGGCAATGCGCTCGCCAACCAGCAGCGCCGACAACGGCTGGTAGCCCGATGTGAGGGCCTTGGCCGTGGTGATGGTATCGGCTTTGATGCCAAGCGTCTGCGCCGCAAACCACTGGCCGGTGCGGCCATAGCCGGTGATGACCTCGTCGAGCATCAAAAGCACATCGTGCTTCTTGCAGATGCGCTGGATTTCCGGCCAATAGCTGGCCGGGGCGATTTTCACGCCGCCTGCCCCCATGACTGGCTCGCCGATGAATGCCGCAACATTTTCGGCCCCGGCTTCGAGAATGGCGTCTTCGACGGCGCGCGCCGCCCTCAAGCCGAAATCATGGTCGCTCTCGCCTTTTTCCTTCAGTTCGAAGGCATAGGGCGCCATGACATGGCGCACGCCTGGCACCACGCCATGGGTCTGTTCATGCATGGCGCCCATGCCGCCCAGTGACGTTCCGGCAATGGTCGAGCCGTGATAGGCATTGTGGCGCGAGATGATCAGGTTCTTTTCCGGCTTGCCTTCCAGCGCCCAATAATGGCGCACCATTTTCAGCGCGGTGTCATTGGATTCCGACCCGGAAGAGCCAAAGAAAACCTGTTTCATGCCTTCCGGCGCAATCTCGGCAATCTTGTCGGCCAACAGCGTCGGCGCTGGTGTCGTGCAGCGGAAAAAATTGTTGTAAAATGGCAGCTCGCGCATCTGTGCTGCCGCAACATCGGCCAGTTCGCCACGGCCGTAACCGATATTGACGCACCACAGCCCGGCCATGCCGTCGAGGATCTGGTTCCCCGAGGCATCGTAGATGTAGGCGCCGTCAGCGCGGGTGATGACCCGGGTTCCGACAGATCGCAGATCCTTGTGGTCGGTGAACGGGTGCAGATGATGCGCGGCATCCATCGCCTGCAATTGGGCGAGCGAATAGTTCTTGTAAGACATGGACTTGGCCTCCCGGCCTGAATCGTTGAACGAAAAAGGTGATTCAGTTCGTCAACGGCCGGACGGCGGCGAATAGCCGATCCGCGCGCAAAGCAGCAGCAGGTTGATGCGGTTGGTGCGTTTGCAGGGCGTCAGGCGCATGCGGGCAGACTAACGCGGCGTATCCCAAATGGAAAGCAGGGGTTTTTCGGCGGCTTTTTCTTTTTTCGGCTTGGCGTCCAAAGGCTTTGCGGCGGCAGGTTTTTTTACCGCTGCAGGTTGGACGGCATCTGCCGTTCGAAGAAAGCTCTTGAACACAAAGCCGCGCTGGCCGCGATAACTGACATTGCACCAGCCTTTGCAGCCATGCACGGTGACCGCCGCCGATGACGGCACAACCGACAGCACAGCCGAGCCATTGTCCGGCCCGGCGCGCAGCTTCACATGCTCTGTGGCAAACCCGGTCCAGGCTTCGCCAATTGTGTAACGCACTGGCGCAGCAGGCTTTTCAGCAATTTTCCGCGACGGTTTGGTCAATGGTGAATTGCGCGGGGCAATGGCCGCAGTCACTTCTGCGTCGGGCGCGGGACCGTCAATAGCCGGGTTCAATTCAGAATTAGTCGGCGCGAGTGCACCCTCACCTTCCATTTCAACCGCCCAGCGCGGATCCTCGGGAAGAAGTTCGGCCTTCACCGGCCTCGCTGTTTTGGCGGCGGTGCGCGTGTCCCCAACTACACTCGCCTGGCGGACAGTTTTTGCCATATCCGGTTTGTTGCTTGCAGCCACGAGCGGGGCTGCCGCCAGTGCCGTTTCCTGCGGATTGTTGGCAGGCGCTAGCACGGCGTGCGGCGCGGCTATCATCGCCAGCCCCCCGCCGGATATCAGCACGGCCCCAAAGGCGGCTAACAACGCCAGCCGCTTGCGAAAGCGCGGCGGCGGATCCATCGGGTGGCGAAAGCGGGGCGAATCGTCGTGATTGCGGCGGCTGGCCGCGCCAAACGGGCTGGTCATTGACGTACTCCACGAATACTGACGCCTGCACCAAGCCCGCCGCAGACACAGCAACGCCCAAAGCGCTGCTTCACCGGTTCTCGCAGCCGAATGTGGCCAACATTGGCCGAAAATCCGGCAAGCCTGTGCACAGGCTAAAATCGTCGGGTGTTGCCCCTTTTTGCCAAATGTCGCCTCGCCTGCGGTCAGCGTCGCCGCATCGGCAACGGCGCGCGCGCGGAGCCGCCACAATGGCGCCAGAAATGGAGCCTGACGCATGACCCAATCGCCCGAAGCGCCGGCAGAACGCACAAGGCGCGGCGGCCGCGCCGGCAAGCGCAGCGGCAGCGATGCCGCATTCGAACAGCCGCCTTTCCGCCGCCTCAAGCGGCGGATTGCCCCTAGCGACATTGTGTCGGCCGACGAACTGGAGTCCGTGCATCAGGCGTCCTTGCGGGTATTGAAGGAAATCGGCCTCGACGTTTTGCATGACGAGGCCCGCGCCATCATGAAACGCGCCGGCGCAGATGTGCGCGCCGGATCGGAGCGCGTACGCTTTGATCCGGATTTCATCCTTGAAACCATCAAGACTGCGCCTTCCGAATTCCGCGTCCATGCACGCAATCCCGAGCATTCCATCGATTTCGGTGGCAACAATCTGGTGTTTGCCCAGGTAGCGTCAGCGCCCAATTGCTCGGATCTCGACAATGGCAGAAGGCCGGGCAATCGTGAGGATTTCCGAAATCTGGTCAAGCTTGCCCAGATGCACAATGTCATTTCGGCCACTGGCGGCTATCCGGTCGAGCCAGTCGATATCCACCCCTCGGTGCGCCATCTCGAATGCATCCGCGATCTGGCCACGCTGACCGACAAGGTGTTTCACATCTATTCGCTCGGCCGCGAGCGCAATCTCGACGGCATCGAAATCGCCCGTCTGGCGCACGGCCTTTCCCATGAAGCGCTCGCTGAAACCCCGGTTTGCTACACCATCATCAACACCAATTCGCCGCTGAAACTCGATGTGCCGATGATGGAGGGCATCATCCAGATGTCCGGCCACGGCCAATTGGTCATCGTCACGCCGTTCACGCTGGCGGGCGCGATGGCCCCGGTCACGATTGCGGGCGCCGTGGTGCAGCAGAATGCTGAAGCGCTGGCCGGCATTGCGTTCACCCAGATGGTGAAAAAGGGCGCGCCGGTCGGCTATGGCGGTTTTACCTCCAATGTCGACATGAAGTCCGGCGCACCCGCCTTCGGCACGCCCGAATACATGAAGGCCCAGCTTCTGGGCGGCCAATTGGCGCGGCGCTACGGCATTCCCTACCGCACCTCCAACACCTGCGCGGCCAATCAGGTCGATGCCCAGTCGGCCTACGAAAGCGTGTTTTCCCTGTGGGGCGCGGTCATGGGCGGCGGCAATTTCGTGCTGCATGCCGCTGGCTGGCTGGAAGGCGGTCTGCGCGCCTCCTACGAGAAAATGATCCTCGATATCGACCTTTTGCAAATGGTCTCGGAATTTCTCACCCCGCTTGACCTGTCCGAAGATGCGCTGGGCATCGAGGCCATCCGCGATGTCGGCCCCGGCGGGCATTTTTTCGGCACGCCGCACACCCAGGCGCGCTACAAGAACGCGTTTTATTCGCCGATCCTGTCGGACTGGCGCAATTTCGAGACGTGGCAGGAAGCGGGTTCGCCAACCGCCATGGAAAAAGCCAACCGGGTCTGGAAGGACAGGCTGGCAACCTACGAGAAGCCGGCAATGGACCCGGCCATTGCCGAGGAAATCGACGCCTTCGTCGCCAAGCGCCGTGCCGAAGGCGGCGCACCGACGGATTTTTAGAATAAGAAGAAGGCAGTCTGGGAAAATGATGAAAATAGCCGCCGTCGCTGTCGCGATCTTCGTTGCCCGCTTTGTGAGCCTGCTGCCATTTCTCGATGAAAACGGGCGCCTCGCCATTGTTGCCCCCGAAGGCCATTTGCCGGCCAATGCCGAATATTTCTTCTCGGTTTTACTGCTGGTATTGCCGCTCGCCGTACTCGCCGGTTGCTGGGTCCTGTTTGCCGGCGTCAGCCGTGAACAGGCGTTGGCGCACGGGGTAAAAATTGCGGTGGTTTTTCTCGCAGTGTTCGCAGCAATCGATCTGATGCTCGATTTCGCTGTCGCCCATCGCGGCCTCGCCCTGTGGTTCCGCAATGTGGCGCTTGACTACTCACCCTTGCTTGTCATCCCAATCGGCATTGGCGCCATTTTGAAACGGACCTGACCCCATGAAATCCCACTATCGTGCAATCGTGATCGGCGGCGGCGTTGTCGGCTGCTCGGTGCTGTTTCATCTGGCCCGCGCCGGCTGGACCGATGTCCTGCTCATCGAGCGCTCGGAGCTGACCTCCGGGTCGTCCTGGCATGCGGCGGGCGGTTTCCACACGCTCAACGGCGATCCGAACGTCGCCAAGCTGCAGGCCTACACCGTCTCGCTCTACAAGGAGCTTGAGGAGCTTTCGGGCCAGTCCTGCGGGCTGCACCTGACCGGCGGCGTCATGATGGCCGATACGCCAGAACGCATGGATTTCCTGCGGCTGGCGCACGCCAAGGGCCGCTATCTCGGCATGGAAACCGAACTCATCACCCCGTCCGAAGCCAAGGCCATGTTCCCGCTGATGGACGAGAAGAACTTCGTCGGCGCCATGTGGGACCCGGTCGAAGGCCATCTTGATCCATCCGGCACCACGCATGCCTATGCCAAGGCCGCCAAGAAGCTGGGCGCTGACATCGAACTGCGCAATCGGGTGACCGAACTCACCCAGACCCCGGACGGCACATGGAATGTGATCACCGAAAAAGGCACGGTGCATGCCGAGCATGTCGTCAATGCCGGCGGGTTGTGGGCGCGCGAAGTCGGCCGCATGGCGGGCCTCGAACTGCCGGTTCTGGCCATGGAGCACATGTATCTTTTGACCGAGGACATGCCCGAGGTCATGGAATACAACAAGTCGACGGGCCGCGAGCTGATCGGCGTCATTGATTTCAAGGGCGAGATCTACACCCGCCAGGAGCGCAACGGCATCCTGCTCGGCACCTATGAAAAGGCCTGCAAGCCGTGGTCGCCCAAGGAAACGCCGTGGTCGTTCGGCCATGAGCTTTTGGCCCCTGATCTGGAACGCATCGCGCCGTCGCTGGAAATCGGCTTCAGGCATTTCCCGGCGCTGGAAAAGACCGGCATCAAGCAGGTCATCAACGGGCCGTTCACCTTCGCCCCCGATGGCAATCCGCTGGTCGGCCCGGTGCAGGGCCTGACCAATTACTGGACCGCTTGCGGCGTCATGGCCGGGTTCAGCCAGGGCGGCGGCGTCGGCCTGGCGCTGTCCAACTGGATGGTGCATGGCGATCCAGGCGCCGATGTCTGGGGCATGGATGTGGCCCGCTACGGCGAATGGGCGACGCTGCGCTACACCAATGCCAAGGTGCGCGAGAACTATTCGCGGCGTTTTTCGATCCGTTTCCCCAACGAGGAACTGCCCGCCGCCCGCCCGCAGGAGACCACCCCGCTTTATGACGTGATGGTGCGCGACAATCACGCGGTCATGGGCGACAGCTGGGGCGTGGAGACGCCGCTGTGGTTTGCGCCATCGGCCGAAGCGGCCCATGACGTGCCGTCTTATCACCGCTCCAACGATTTCGCCCATATCGGCGCCGAAGTGAAGGCGGCGCGCGAAAAAGTCGGCGTCACCGAAACCTCGAATTTCGCCAAATATGAAGTGACAGGCGCAGGTGCGGAAGCCTT
>JBATMU010000340.1:0-2043 GCA_049289995.1 Rhizobiaceae bacterium
GTGTCCTTCGCCGAATTGCTGGCCGTTTTCTGGGAAAGCCATGATCCGACCCAGGGCATGCGGCAGGGCAATGACGTTGGCACAACCTACCGATCGGTGATTTACACCTTCAATGAGGCGATGCTGAAGCAAGCCGAAGCATCGCGCGCGGCCTATCAGGCGGCGCTGACCAAGGCGGGCAAACAGGCCATCACCACCGAGATTGCCCCGGCCCCGGCCTATTACCTGGCCGAGGAAGACCACCAGCAATATCTGGCCAAAAACCCCGGCGGCTATTGCGGGCTCAAGGGAACCGGCGTGGCCTGCGCATTGCCTTCCCAGGCAGTTTAACGATGCGGCCGGATTTTTCCGGGCGGTCAAGATTCTTGATGATCTTTGGTTTGCGGCATGCAAGACTGCCGCGCCAGCGGGGGGAGTCCAAGGACGCCCCTGCCCGTTTTCGCCTGCACCCACCCCCCGGGTGCGCGGGCGGAAGCTCCGATGGTCCATCAACGACAGGGTATTGACATGAAGCGTATCGTTTTCGGCCTGCTGGCCGCCACTTCCCTCACCTTCTCCGGCCTTTCCGCGGCTTTTGCGGAAGGCGAGCCGGCCGTGCTGTTCGATCTCGGCGGCAAGTTCGACAAGTCCTTCAACGAGGCCGCCTACAACGGCGCCGAAAAGTGGAAGGCCGAATCGGGCAAGGCCTATATGGAATTCGAACTGCAGAACGCCGATCAGCGCGAACAGGCGCTGCGCAAGTTCGCCGAAGCCGGCGCCAATCCGGTTGTCGCCGTCGGCTTCTCCAATGCCGACGCCATCACCAAGCTGGCTGACGAGTTCCCCAAGACCAATTTCGTCATCGTCGACATGGTCGTTGACAAGCCGAACGTGCGTTCGGTCGTCTATCAGGAACAGGAAGGCTCCTACCTGGTCGGCATCATGGCGGCCATGGCTTCCAAGACCGGCAAGGGCGGCTTTGTCGGCGGCATGGACATTCCGCTGATCTCCAAGTTCGGCTGCGGCTACAAGGGCGGCTTCCTGTCGGCCAAGGCCGATGGCGAAGTGTTCATGAACATGACCGGCGACACCCCGGCGGCCTGGAATGACCCGGTCAAGGGCGGCGAAATCGCCAAGAGCCAGTTCGAGCGCGGCGCCGATGTGGTTTACGCCGCAGCCGGCGGCACGGGCCTCGGCGTGCTGCAGGCCGCCAAGGATGCGGGCAAGCTCGCCATCGGCGTTGACTCCAACCAGAACGGCATCCAGCCGGGTTCGGTGCTGACCTCGATGGTCAAGCGCGTTGACGTGGCCGTCTACAATTCCTTTGCCGACGCCCAGGGCGGCAAGTTCACGCCCGGCTTCAACGTGCTCGGCCTGAAGGAAGGCGGCGTGGATTACGCCATGGACGACAACAACAAGGCGCTGGTCACCCCCGAAATGATCGCTGCGGTCGAAAAAGCCAAGGCTGACATCATTGCCGGCACGGTCAAGGTCCATGACTTCATGTCGGACAGCAAGTGCCCCTATTGATCTGATCCTTGCGGATCGCGCGAAAACGCCGGGGGAAACCCCGGCGTTTTTTGTTTGCCGGCATGGCGGAATCCGGGTGGATTTCGCGCTCAGCCGGAGCAAGGATGCGGAATGCCCGACGCCGCCATGATCTATGCGATTTTCGATACACCCATCGGGCCGATGCTGATTGCCGGACGAGATGATGTTGTTCACCGGCTGGCGTTTGACGGCGGCCGGACCCTGCAAAAATCCGGCTGGCAGCGGGACGACACGGCGTTTGCCGAAGCACGCAGCCAATTGGCGGACTGGTTCACCGGCGCGCGGACAATGCTCGATTTTCCTACCGCACCCTGGCCGGACGGCTTCCTCGGCGCGGTCATGACCGAAATGGCAGCCATTCCCTTTGCCCGCACCTGCTCCTATGGCGACATTGCCAAAACGCTCGGCGGCGATGCGCGGGCGGTCGGCAAGGCGTGCGGTGACAATCCGCTGCCGTTGATCGTGCCTTGCCACCGGTTGATCGGCGCGGATGGTTCGCTGACCGGTTTCGGC
>JBATMU010000341.1:0-5513 GCA_049289995.1 Rhizobiaceae bacterium
CGGATGCCCCGATGCCAGGCGCGGAAAAGCGCCCGCTTGCGCCTTGTCGCCAGCAAATCGTCCGGGTTCTGGCTGGCGTTCATGGCTGACCTCGTGGAAGATGTGGGTGAGAGCGCTTCATGCTCAAATGGAAGCAGTTTGATGGCGCGGATTTTGCGCGCCGGCGAGGAGAATACCGCAGCGCGACGCGCGCATCGTGCGAGGATTTCGACATGGCCGGAGCGGAAAAGGCGGCCAAGCCCGGCCGGACAATTTGGCGACAAGACTCTGAAACAATGAAACAAACTGCAATCGTTTCAGCTTGCTCTCTCACGCTCTGGCGGCGTCGCGCCTTGCGCACAGTGCCCGCACTGCGTCGCTCGGCGCTTCTGGCCAGACCGCGAAATCCCGGCGCTCAAACGATTCCATTTGAACATGAAGCGCTCTATAACGCGGCGGGCGGCCAATGTCAGCCGCAAACTCGACCGGTTCTGGGGAAAGCTGCCAATGCGGCCTGCACGTCTTGATCCGCTGTTCGCTTCCGCCGAGTCGCTGGACGGCATCGGGCCGAAAACCGCAAAGCTTTTGGCGCGCATTGTGCCGGCTGATCTTGGCGACCGCGATCTGCGCGTCGGCGATCTGTTGTTCACGCTGCCCAATTCGGTCATTGACCGCCGCAACAGGCCGGGCATCGCCCTTTCTCCAGAGGGGGCAATCGTTACGCTCGACCTCAGGATCGACCGCCACCAGCCGCCGCCGCAGGGCCGGCCAAACATCCCCTATCGGGTGTTCGGCCATGACGAGACCGGCGAAATCAGCCTGACATTCTTTGGCGGCAAGCAGCCATGGCTGGAAAAATTGATGCCGGTTGGCGAAAATGTCACCGTGTCCGGCCGTATGGAATGGTTCAATGGCCGCCCGTCCATGGTCCATCCCGATCACATCATTCCGCAGGGCTCGGCATCCACGCTGCCGGAAATCGAGCCGGTCTATCCGCTGACCGCAGGACTGACCGACCGGCTGGTGCGCAAGGCGATTGCCGCGGCGCTGGCGAAACTGCCGGATTTCCCCGAATGGCTTTCGCCGGAAATCCGGATGGAGAACGGCTTTCCCGGTTTCGCCGAGGCGCTGCGCAGCCTGCATGCGCCAACCGATCCCGCCGCCGCCCTGCCCGATTCGCCCGGTTGGCGGCGTTTGGCCTTTGATGAATTTGTGGCCGGCCAGCTTGCGCTTGCCCTGGTGCGGCGCAGTGTCAAAAGGCTGGAAGGAACGCCTCTGGCCGGTGACGGAAAGCGGCGCGCCGCAATCCGCGCCGCCCTGCCCTTTGAACTCACCGCGTCCCAGCAGGCAGCCATCGGCGAGATCGCTGCCGACATGGCAAGGTCAGAGCGCATGCTGCGTCTTCTGCAAGGCGATGTCGGCGCGGGCAAAACCGTTGTGGCTTTGATGGCCATGGCGCATGCAGCAGAATCGGGCGCGCAATCGGTGCTCATGGCGCCCACCGAAATCCTCGCCCGCCAACATGCCGCAACCCTCGGCCCGCTTGCGGAAAAAGCCGGGATAAAACTCGCCGTTTTGACCGGCCGCGAAAAAGGCCGCGAGCGCGAAGCGATCCTGGCCGGGCTTGCCAATGGCGATATAGCCTTTGCAATCGGCACCCACGCGTTGTTTCAGGAAGGCGTGGCGTTCCGCGATCTGGCGCTGGCGGTGATCGACGAACAGCACCGGTTCGGCGTTCATCAGCGGCTCGCCATGACCGCGAAGGGCCGCGCGCCGCACATGCTGGTCATGACCGCCACGCCCATTCCGCGGACCCTGGTGCTGACTGCCTATGGCGACATGGATGTCTCGCGGCTCACGGAAAAGCCGGCCGGCCGCAGGCCGATCCAGACCGTCGTCCTGCCTGCCGAACGGCTTGATGATCTTTTGCGCCGCTTGCGCGATGCCGTCGCCGCCGGCCAGCAGGTCTATTGGATTTGCCCGCTGGTTGAGGATGCCGGCAATGAGGAACTGGTCTCCGCAGAAAAGCGGTTCGAGGATTTGTCAAAACTGTTTCCGAACAAAACCGGCCTCGTGCATGGACGGTTGAGCGGCACTGCCAAGGATGCTGCAATGGCGGCCTTCAAGGCTGGCGAAACGCGCGTGCTGGTCGCCACGACAGTGGTCGAAGTGGGCGTGGACGTGCCCGGCGCCACCATCATGGTCATTGAAAATGCCGAGCGCTTCGGCCTCGCCCAATTGCATCAGCTGCGCGGCCGCGTCGGGCGCAGCGACAAGCCGTCAAGCTGCATTCTGCTCTATTCCGGCCCGCTTGGCGAAACTGCCCAACGGCGGCTGGAGACGATGCGGCAAACAGAAGACGGTTTCCTGATTGCCGAGGAAGATCTTAGGCTGCGCGGTGAAGGCGATATCCTGGGTTCAAAGCAATCCGGCCTGCCGGGATTTCTGGTTGCCCGCATTGA
Source organism: Rhizobiaceae bacterium (assembly GCA_049289995.1). Taxonomy (GTDB): domain Bacteria; phylum Pseudomonadota; class Alphaproteobacteria; order Rhizobiales; family Rhizobiaceae; genus JBATMU01. Next base: position 2,442 of record JBATMU010000341.1, read on the forward strand.
GGTGCATGCCGGCCTGCTGGCCGAAGCCCGCCGCGAAGCCAGAAGCCTCCTTGACGCCGATCCGGAGCTTGCTTCCCCGCGCGGCTCGGCCGCACGCGACCTGCTTTATGTTTTCGGCAGGGATGACGCCATCCGCTTCTTGAGCGCCGGATAAGGCTGCGGCGACGGCACCTCGCCGGGCACCACAAGACCGACGGAAATCAACAGTTTGAAGGCCTCTTCGACGCTCATGTCGAGTTCGATGAGATCCGATTTCGGCACATAGATCAGGTAGCCGGTGGTTGGATTGGGCGTGCAAGGCAGGAAAACCGCAGTCAACGGCTCTGTGCCGCCCTTCTGACGGTTCACCTTGCGGCTGATTTCCGTGTCCTTGTCGTTGGAAATGAACACCAGCGACCAATTGCCGGCACGCGGATATTCAACGACCGCCACCTTGTGGAACATTTCGGACCGGTTTGAAAACGCCGTCTCGAAAATCTGCTTGAGCCCGCCATAGACCGAGCGGATCAATGGCGTACGCGCCAACAGCCCCTCGCCCAGCCCGACCAGATAGCGGCCGACGAAATTGGCGGCGAAAAACCCGGTCAGCGTGATCAAGAGGATCGCCACGATCAGCCCGAAACCTGGAATGGCGAACGGCAGATAGGTATCCGGGTTCCAACTGGACGGCAGATAGGGCTTTACCCAACCGTCCACCCAGCCGATCAGCGACCAGGCGATATAGGCGGTGATCGCCAGCGGGGCGCTGACGACAAAGCCGGTCAGGAAATAGGTGCGCAAGCGGTTCATGGAAATCTGCCCCAATACGGGCAGCCATCGCCGCCCGCCGCACATGTAGTGCGCCGCATGGCCATTTGAAACCGATTATTTTGCTTATTCGACGGTAACCGACTTGGCCAGGTTGCGCGGCTGGTCCACATCCGTGCCGCGGAAAACCGCCGTGTGATAGGCCAGCATCTGGATCGGCAGCGTGTAGAGGATGGGCGTCAGGATTTCCGGCACGTCCGGCAGGATGATCGTTTCCATTGTTTCCAGCGCCACCCCTTCCGCGCCCTTGCGGTCGGTAATGAGGATGATGCGGCCGCCGCGCGCCGCCACTTCCTGCATGTTGGAAACGGTCTTCTCGTAAATGCGGTCATGCGGAGCGATGACGATCACCGGCATCGTGTCATCGATCAACGCAATCGGCCCGTGCTTGAGCTCGCCCGCCGCATAGCCTTCGGCATGGATGTAGGAAATTTCCTTGAGTTTCAGCGCGCCTTCCATGGCGAGCGGAAAATTGGTGTCGCGGCCGAGATAGAGCGCATGCGACACATCGGCGAGCTTGTGCGCGACCTTCTGGATCTGTTTGTCGAGCTTAAGCACCTCATTGGCAAACCGCGGCAGTTCGGCAAGATTTTGCACGAGCGCGTGTTCTGCCTCGGGCGTGATCGTGCCGCGCTTGGAGGCAGCACGAATGGCAAGGGCGGCAAGCGTTGCCAACTGGCAGGTGAAAGCCTTGGTCGATGCCACGCCGATTTCCGGCCCGGCCAGAGTCGGGAAAATGGAATCGGCTTCGCGCGCAATGGTCGATTCCCGCACATTGACGATCGCGCCGATTTTCATGCCGAGCGACTTGCAATAACGCAGCGAGGCCAGCGTGTCGGCCGTCTCGCCCGATTGGGTGATGAACAGTGCGGCATCGTCCGGCGACAGCGGCATTTCGCGGTAGCGGAACTCCGACGCCACATCGATGTCCACCGGCAGCCGCGCATAGTGCTCGAACCAGTACTTGCCGACCAACCCGGCGTAATAGGCCGTGCCGCAAGCTGAAATTGCCAGCCGCTTGATGGCGGCAAAGTCAATGGCCGAGTTTAGCTTTTTTGCCGAACCGGTTGAAAAATCGAAATAATAGGAAAGTGTATGCGAGATCACCTCCGGCTGCTCATGGATTTCCTTTTCCATGAAATGCCGGTGATTGCCCTTGTCGACCAGAAAGGCCGAACCCGAGGATTTCTGCGCAGTGCGCTTGACCACCTGGCCGGTCATGTCGCGGATCACTGCGCCCGAGCGCCGCAAAACTGTCCAGTCGCCGTCCTCGAGGTAGGTTACCGTGTTGGTGAAAGGCGCAAGCGCGATGGCGTCCGAACCCAGATACATTTCGCCGTCGCCATGCCCGACTGCCAAGGGCGGGCCGTTGCGTGCGCCGATGATCAGATCGTCATCACCTTCAAACATGATGGCCAATGCAAACGCCCCGCGCAGCCGCTTGAGCGCGGAAAATGCCGCCTGCTCGGGCGCCTCGCCGCCGGCCACCGCGCGGGCGACCAGATGGGCAACCACTTCCGTGTCGGTCTGCGAGACGAATGTGTAGCCGGCCGCCTGCAATTCGCTGCGCAGTTCGGCGAAATTCTCGATGATGCCGTTGTGGACAATGGCGACATGATTGGAGAAATGCGGATGTGCATTGGCTTCATTGGGCACGCCATGCGTGGCCCAGCGCGTATGCCCGATGCCGATCAGGCCCTCTAGCGGCTCGCTGCGCAGCTTTTTTTCGAGATTGCCGAGCTTGCCCTCGGCGCGCCGCCGCGCCAGCGTTCCATTTTCGATGGTCGCAATGCCCGCCGAATCATAGCCGCGATATTCGAGCCTTTTAAGCGCATCCACCAAAAGCGGCGCCACCGGCTCCTTGCCGACGATCCCGATAATTCCGCACATCCCGTATGCCCTTTCGTCCCGCCTGTCCCCGCCTCTTACCTTTCGGCACAGTCGGCAAGGAAATCACATGTCATGTCTTTTCGTTTCAGGCGCCTTTGGCCGCCTTGATTGCCGCATACTGTGCCCTGAGTTCCAGCCCGCGTCCGTCCTTGTTGACCTGCCGCGCCCGGCCGAACGCCAGCGCTCCGTCCGGCACATTCTCTGTCACCACGCTTCCGGAGGCCACATAGGCATCCTTGCCAATGCTCACAGGCGCGACCAGCGATGAATTGGAGCCGATGAACGCGCCTTCGCCGATCTGCGTCAGGTGCTTGTTGTAGCCGTCATAATTGCAGGTGATGGTGCCCGCGCCGATATTGGCTTTCGCCCCGATGA
>JBATMU010000342.1:0-6973 GCA_049289995.1 Rhizobiaceae bacterium
CTGCGCATCGCCGCCGGCGGGCAAAGCCTCAAGGTTACCGTGCCGCCCGGCACGCCGCCGCGCGAAACCGCCCGCTTCATCGAGCGGCACCGCGGCTGGGTCGAGGAGCGGCTGAAAAAATATCCCGATATGCCGCAGGTCCGGCCGGGCGTGAAAATCCCGCTGCGCGGCGTGCCCCATTTGATCGTCCATGAGCCCGGCCGCGGCACGGTCTCGGTCCTGATGGCCGACAGCGGCCCGCAGCTTGTCGTCCATGGCGACCGCGTGCATCTGGCGCGGCGCTTGTCGGATTTTCTCAAGCGCGAGGCCAAGCGCGACGTAGAAGTGCTGGTGGCGCGCCATGCCGCCGGTGCAGGCCGCAAGGCCAAATCCGTGCGCTTCAAGGACACATCGAGCCGCTGGGGCTCGTGCACATCCGATGGCAGCCTCAATTTCTCATGGCGCATCATGATGGCCCCGCCCGCCGTCATCAATTATCTCGTCGCTCATGAATGCGCCCATCTCAAAGAGATGAACCACGGGCCGAAATTCTGGAAACTCTGCCGCGAACTTTGCCCCGACACCGACCGCTGCCGCGCCTGGCTCAAGCGCAATGGTTCGGCCTTGCAGGCGATCGGGTTCTAGCCCGTCCGCCTTCGGGCGATGTGGCAACTCTAAAGGCGCTGCGCCCCTCATCCGGCCTTGCTTCGCTCAGCCACCTTCTTCCACAAGGGAAGAAAGCCAGCCCGGCGGAAAAAGCGCTGCATGTTTCAAAAAACGAATGCTCTTGGCTCCCCAGCCTTCTCCCCTTGTGGGAGTAGGTGGCCCAGGGCCGGATGAGGGGAACTCAAAACAAAAAAAACCCGCCGGCCCAATAGAGTTTTGGACCGGCGGGGTTTTGGTTTCCGGACAGACCGGAAGGATTACTCGGTGTCGCGCTTCTTCAGCGCCGCACCCAGGATGTCGCCAAGCGAGGCGCCGGAATCGGTGGAGCCGTATTGGGCAACCGCTTCCTTTTCCTCGGCGATTTCCAGCGCCTTGATCGAGACCTGCAGCTTGCGGGTCTTCTTGTCGAAGGCGATGACGCGGGCGTCGACCTTCTGGCCGACCGAGAAGCGCTCGGGGCGCTGCTCGTCACGGTCACGCGACAGGTCGTTGCGCTTGATGAAGGTTTCAATGCCGTGCTCGACCAGCCGCACGTCGATGCCGCCTTCTTTCACGTCAATGACCTCGCAGGTCACAACGGCGTTCTTGCGCAGTTCGCCCGACGTGGCGGCTTCGCCGACAGCGTCCTTGGACATCTGCTTGATGCCGAGCGAAATGCGCTCCTTCTCCACATCGACGTCGAGCACCTGGGCCTTGACCATGTCGCCCTTGTTGTACTCTTCGATGACCTGCTCGCCCGGACGGTTCCAGTCGAGGTCGGAAATGTGGACCATGCCGTCCACATCGCCTTCCAGGCCGATGAACATGCCGAATTCGGTCTTCGACTTGACTTCGCCTTCGACGATCGCGCCCTGCGGGAAGTTGCGGGCAAACACCGTCCACGGATTTTCCAGCGTCTGCTTGAGGCCGAGCGAAATGCGGCGCTTCTGCGGGTCAACCTCGAGCACCACCACATCGACTTCCTGGGTCGTCGACAGGATCTTGCCGGGATGCACGTTCTTCTTGGTCCACGACATTTCCGAAACGTGGATCAGGCCTTCAATGCCCGGCTCCAGTTCGACGAAGGCGCCGTAATCGGTGATGTTGGTCACCGTGCCGGAGATCTTCTTGCCGAGCGGGAATTTTGCGCCGATTTCCGACCACGGATCGCTCTCGAGCTGCTTCATGCCGAGCGAGATGCGGTGGGTTTCCTGGTTGATGCGGATGATCTGCACCTTGACCGTCTGGCCGATATTGAGGATTTCGGTCGGATGGTTGACGCGGCGCCAGGCCATGTCGGTGACGTGCAAGAGGCCGTCAATGCCGCCCAGATCCACGAACGCGCCGTAATCGGTGATGTTCTTGACCATGCCGTCAACGACCTGGCCTTCTTCAAGGTTCTGCACGATTTCCGAACGCTGTTCGGCGCGGCTTTCCTCAAGAACCGTGCGGCGCGACACCACGATATTGCCGCGGCGGCGGTCCATTTTCAGGATTTCGAAGGGCTGCGGATTGTGCATCAGCGGCGAGACGTCGCGGATCGGGCGGATGTCAACCTGGCTGCGCGGCAGGAAGGCCACCGCACCGTCGAGATCGACCGTGAAGCCGCCCTTGACCTGGTTGAAAATGACGCCTTCGACGCGTTCGCCCTTGTTGAATTTCTCTTCGAGCTTGACCCAGCTCTCCTCGCGGCGGGCCTTGTCGCGCGACAGCACGGCTTCGCCAAGCGCGTTTTCGATGCGCTCGACATAAACCTCGACAATGTCGCCGGGCTTGAGCTGGCCGTCCTTGGCCTTGGCGCCGAATTCCTTCAGCGCGACGCGGCCTTCGACCTTGAGGCCGACATCGATGACGGCCATGTCTTTTTCGATGGACGTGATGACGCCCTTGACGACCGTGCCTTCGGTGGAATTGTCAGCCGAAAAGCTCTGGTCGAGCAGCGCGGCGAAATCGTCGCGCGACGGATTGGATATGGACATGTGTTCTCCTGGGAGGGTCCTTTGCGGACCGGCGCCGGGGGTTGGTGTTGCACAAGGCCTGCCCGTACATCCGCCTCATTTGCGAGGCTGTCGCAGTCATCAAGACTGCCGGGTTCCGGCGCAAAATGCCGGGCAAACCATTCGGTTCAGTTCCGGGCCGCTTCCACAATTGCACAAGCCGCCAGGAACGCGGCCTCTATATCCATTGTGTTGGTGTCTAGCAAGTGCGCGTCGGCGGCCGGTTTGAGCGGTGAGTCCTTCCGGCCGGCATCACGTGCGTCACGGCGCTCGATATCATCAAGAATCGCTTCGAAATCCGCTTCGCCGCCACGCATGAATTCCTCGTCAAAGCGCCGTTTGGCCCGCACCTGTGCGGAAGCTGTCACATACAGTTTCACCGGCGCATCCGGGCAGACCACAGTGCCGATATCGCGCCCGTCGAGCACCGCACCACGCGGATTGGCGGCGAATTCCCGCTGTTTTTCGACCAGAATCCGCCGAAGCTCGGGAATGACCGCGATTTTTGACGCCGCTTCGCCAATGGCGTGGGCGGACAGAACGCTGCGGTCGAGTGCGGACAGGTCGACCGCCTGCGCCGCTGCGATGGCGGCATTTTCGTCATTAAGGTCCAGGCCCGCCTGCAGCATGGCATGGCCGACGGCACGGTAGGTCAGCCCGGTGTCGAGATGCGAAAGGCCGTAATGGGCGGCGAGGCGCCGCGCCAGCGTGCCCTTTCCCGAGGCGGCGGGTCCGTCAATGGCAATGAGCAAGGGTGCAGTCATTCACGCCTCCACCGAAATCTCCGCCCCGAGGCCCGTCATCAGATCCATGAATTCGGGAAAGCTGGTGGCGATCATGGTGGCGTCATCGACCGTCACCGGTTTTTCCGAAGCCAGGCCCATGACCAGAAAGGCCATGGCGATGCGGTGATCGAGATGGGTTTTCACCGTGCCGCCGCCCAGAGACTTGCCATCCGGCCGACCGCGCACCGTCAGCCAGTCATGGCCTTCGGTGCAATCCACCCCATTGGCTTCAAGCCCGCGCGCCACGGCGGCAAGCCGGTCGCTTTCCTTGACACGCAATTCGTCAAGCCCGGTCATTGTCGTCTCGCTATCGGCAAAAGCAGCCGCCACCGCCAGAACCGGATATTCGTCAATCATCGACGGCGCGCGGTCAGCCGGGACCGCAATGCCCTTGAGGTGCGAGGAACGGACGCGAAGATCGGCGACATCCTCGCCGCCGGCCAGCCGCGGCTCAAGAATATCAATGCTTGCGCCCATGTCCTGCAGCGTCGTGATCAGGCCGGTGCGGGTCGGGTTCATCAGCACATTGCGAATGGTCACGTCCGAACCGGGCACAATGAGCGCGGCGACCAGCGGAAACGCCGTCGAAGACGGATCACCCGGCACATCGATGGTCTGGCCGGTCAGCTTGCCCTGTCCTTCGATGCGGATATAACGGACCCCGTCCTTGCCGGTTTCCACCTCAAGTGCGGCGCCAAAGCCTTTCAGCATCTTTTCGGTATGGTCGCGCGTCATCACCGGTTCAATCACCGTGGTCACGCCCGGCGTGTTCAGCCCGGCCAAAAGCACGGCGGATTTGACCTGCGCCGAGGCCATTGGCACGCGATAGCTGATGGGCGAAGCGGTCTTGGGACCATGCAGCGTCAGCGGCATGCGGCCGCCTTCGGATGCCTTGACCTGAACGCCCATCTGCCTGAGCGGATCAAGCACCCGGTTCATCGGCCGGCTTTGCAGCGAAGCGTCACCGATGAACGTGGTTTCCATGTCATAGACACCGACAAGGCCCATGGTCAGTCGCGATCCGGTGCCGGCATTGCCGAAATCAAGCGGGCCGACAGGTTCAAGCAGGCAGCCATTGCCCGTGCCATGGATGACCCAGACATCGCCCTGTTTTTCGATTTTCGCGCCCATGGCGGACATGGCGCGGCCAGTGGCCAGCACATCCTCGCCCTCCAGAAGCCCGGAAATGCGCGTTTCGCCCGAGGCAAGGCCGCCAAACATGAACGAACGGTGCGAAATCGACTTGTCACCCGGCATGGCCACGCTGCCAGACAGCGGACCGCTCCGGCGTGATGTCGCGGGTTTGGCGCTGGCGGGATGTGACATTCGGCTCTCCGGACGGAATTGAAGGCGTGGCCGGGTGCTGTTTTGCAGCGTTTGGCGGCGCAGCCTCCTAACACGGGACGTCTTGCCGGTCATCCCCGGACCATCGCGGTGAGGCAGTTTTCCGATTGGCTTTGACAGGGCGCGAATCTGCGGTTAAGGGGACCGGCTTTCCTGAAACCGAAGACTGATGCTTCGGACTGTTTGCGCCATCCCGGTGCTGCGGCCGGAACCAATCCCAGGCGATTTTCCATGGCAAAACCAGAACTCGGCACCAAACGCACCTGCCCGGAAACGGGCCGCAAATTCTACGACCTCAACAAGGATCCGATTGTGTCGCCCTATACCGGCGCGTCCTACCCGCGGTCCTACTTCGATTCCGGCCCGATTGCCGCCATTGAAGAAGAAGAGGAAATCGAAGCCAAGGAAGTTGACAGCGAAGAGGCCGCCGCCGAATTCGTATCGCTTGAAGAGGCTGATGACGAGGCCAAGGGCGGTTCGGACGATGTCGATCTGGGCGATGATGATGTCGATCTGGGCGATGATGACGACGACACGTTCCTCGAGCCGGAAGAAGAAGAAGACGACGACGTTGCCGACATCATCAATGTCGGGGATGAGGGCGACGACGAAATCTGACCCAGTGGCGCGCTTCAGCCAAATTGGCTGGAATGCACCCTTGATCTTGACGCGGCGGGACGCTATTAGCCCCGCCAACGACCAGACGGCAGCCATTGCGGCGGCCGGCACCGCCTGAAAGGGCATTGGGGCCATAGCTCAGCTGGGAGAGCGCCTGCATGGCATGCAGGAGGTCAGCGGTTCGATCCCGCTTGGCTCCACCAATTTTCGCTTAAAATTTCTGTATTCCAGGTACGGCTGTTTTCGGCATTGCACATGCAAGATGCCCGCTGCCATTGCGCCGCCGGTTTTTTCCGCGATGATGGCGGCAATACCACAAAAGGCGCGCAATCCCGCGCCAGGAAAGACTTGCCGGCAACAGTCTGCCGGAAGACAAAACGGGTGGCTTGGCGCGCATGACGAGGAAACCGGCAGCGTTTTTGATTTTTGCTCTGACGGCCGGCTTGCTTGGCGCAAGCCCCTGTGCCCGCGCCGCTCCGGCACAGGACGTGAATATCGGCGCGCTGCTCGACATTGAATCCCGGGCAGCCTCCGGCGACCAGGCCGGCGCGCTTGCCGCGCTTGATGCCGTCCTGCAAAGCGAGACCGATCCGCGCATCCGGCCCGGACTGGCATTGCGCAAGGCGGACCTTCTGGTTTCGTTGGGCAAAAACGCCGAAGCCGGGAAATTCCTGCTCACCGAAGCCGAAAACCTGGCAAAAGCCGGCGGCCGCACCGCACCGGAACTGAGGTCCCTGCTGCGCGCCGCCGCCGAAGCTTCCCGCAAGTCTGGCGATGTCCGGTCCGAGGCGGCCGCACTCGCATGGCTCCTGCAGATCGCCGATGCTGCCGGTCAGCCCGGCGATGACGTTGTTGCCCGGCTTGGCGAATTGTCGGCATCAGAGGCAAAAGGCACAGCGGAAGCGGCGCTCGTTGCCCATGACCAGGCGATGGCAGCTGCAGAGGAAAATTCGCGCGCTTTGGACATTGGTGGTGAGGGCAGCGCTACGCGCGTCAAAATCTATTACGCCACCGACCGCGCCCGCACCGGCAGCACGGAGGCCGCCGAATTTTACGGTGGCTATCGCAACACCGAACTGGAAATGGGTTCAGCCGAAGTCACAATACCGGCCGCGCACAAGCCGGGACAGCTTGAAAAACCCTCGATCTGGTCCTTCGAGATCAGCGCCGACCCGGAGCGTCATGTTATCCTGCAGTCGGTTACGCCGGGTACGCCGGAAAGCGTTTTTGCCGCCATGCGCGCCGACCAGGGCAAATCGGGTTCGGACGAGGCCTTTGTTTTTGTGCACGGCTACAATGTGACGTTTGAAAACGCTGCGCGGCGAACCGCGCAGATGGCCTTCGACATGAATTTCACGGGTCTGCCCATTCTCTATTCCTGGCCCTCGGCCGGGTCGGTGATGAGCTATATTTCCGATACGGCGGCAGTAAACCTGTCCGGCCGGCGCCTCACGCATTTTCTCGATGATGTGGCCGGCAAATCCGGCGCCAAACGCATTCATCTGGTTGCCCATTCCATGGGCAACCGCGCTTTGACTGATGCGCTCGAACTGTTTGCGCTGCGCCATGCCGATGAAAAACCGGCCTTTGACCAGGTCCTGTTCA
>JBATMU010000343.1:0-4479 GCA_049289995.1 Rhizobiaceae bacterium
GATAAAACCGCATGCGGCCCGGATCGGCGCTGAGTTCGGTCAGGGCATTGCGCCCGGCTGTAAAGCCGGGGTTTTGCGCCAGGACGGCTGCCGGAACGACGGCCTCGCCCTGTTGGGCGGCTTGCGCGCGGGCGTCGGCCTCACTGGCCTGTTCGTCGTCAATGCGAACGCGGACCGGCGTGCCGGGCATGAAAGACTCGTCGGCGGTGTTGATGTAGAAACGGTGGGAATAGGGAAAACCCGAGCCATCCTGCACACCATGTTCCTCAAAGGCGAAAATGCCGCCGTCAGCCGAAAATCCAAGGATTTCCAGCGTGGCGGCATCCCCCGCCAGGGCGGGGCTTGCAGACATCATGGCAAGGGCGAAAAGGGCGGCGCGCATGACTGTTTCCTCGGCCGAGAGCAAATCTGCGCAAAGCCTAGTCTGATTTGCTTGTCTTCGCCAGAAGCCCGGCATGGGTCTGCGGCATGCCTTTGAGCAGTGCTGCGAGATAAATTCCACGTGCAATGGCGCGGGCCATGGACGACGCCGCTGCCGCGCACAGCGCCACCAATTGCAGCGGATCGGGCTTGCGCCCGCTGGCGCCCGTTGCCAGCGCAAACACCAGATCTCCGTCAAACGGCGTATGCGCAGGCCAGATGGCGCGGGCAATGCCGTCATGGGCGGCAATGGCCAGCCGCTTGGCTTCGGCCTTGGTCAAAACGGCGTCTGTGGCGATGACGCCGATGGTTGTATTGGCGCTTGGCTCGGCGAATTTGAGCCGGACAAGAGCCGCGTCGTCCGGCAGAGGCGAGGGCAGGCCGAGACCGCCGAATTCCTGGCCGATTTCAAATGGCGCGGCTCGGAAATGCGGCGTCCTGCCGATGGTGACCGAACCAACGGGATTGGCGGCGACCAGTGCGCCAACTGTAAATCCAGCGGCAATTTCTGACGTTGATCCCAGGCCGCCGCGCAGGCCCGCGCTTGTTGCTCCAAAACCTGCCCCCGCGCTGCCAAGCGCGAAATCAACACCTGCGTTTTCCACTGCCTGCATGCCGAATTCGCGGTAAGGCGGATGCAGGCCCCAGTTCTTTTCGCCGCCATTGGCAAGGTCAAACAGGATGGCGGCGGGCACGATGGGCACGACATGGCCCATGACCGGAAAACCGATGCCGCGCTGGCGCAGCGCCGATTGCACGCCGCCTGCCGCATCCAGCCCGAAGGCCGAGCCGCCGGACAGGACAATGGCGTTGACGGCTTCGACCATGTTATGCGGCTCGAGCAGATCGGTTTCGCGGGTGCCGGGTGCGCCGCCCAGCACCTGCACGGCGGCAATGGCGGGCGGATCGCACAGGACTACCGTCGTGCCCGAGCGCAAGGCTTCGTCGTTCACATTGCCGACCGTCAATCCGGCGACATCGGTCAAGAGATTGCGCGGACCTGTCTGGCGCTTCACATCCTCGCTCATGGAATTTCCGCAAATCCCTGGTTTTGCCACTCAAACAGCCGGTAAAGCTCGCGGCCAAGCTCGCCCTTTTCGTCAAAGCTGACTTCGCCAACCGATGTGGCAAACGCTGTCGTCGCCAACGCTGCCAGCGCGCCTTCCGAGCTGTCAGCGGCTGCAATCGCCACCTGCATGGCGGCATGGGCAGCCAGCACATAGCCGTCCGGTGCGATGGATTTCGCCGCAAGCGATGCGAGGATGTCAGCGTCCGCCAGTCCTGCCCATTCGAGCGGCGCGACCATCAGGATGCCTTTTGCAAGTTCCACCTCGCCAGGAGCAGCGCGCAAGGCCTCGCCGCCGGCGATCACCGGCTTATAGCCCAGCCCCGCCGCATCGCGCGCGAAAATGGCCACATCGCCTGCATCGCCAGCCATGAACAGATGGGTCGCGCCGGATTTGCGCATGCGCCCTGCCATGCCGATCTGGTTGCCGAGCAAGGGGCGGAACGTATCGGTGAAAACCGGTTTCAGGCCCGCCTCTTCCATGCCAAGCCGAAAGGTTTCGGCAAGATCGCGTGCATGCACGGTGCCGTCATCGGCGATGGCAAACAGTGCTGTACGCCATTTTTCCGACAGGATGCGCACGGTGGCTTTTGCCTCGGCGTCGCCGCGCGGGGCAAGCCGGTAAAACAGGAAACCGGTTTTCGCCTTCTGATCGGTGAGGCTGTTGGTGCGGATCACCGGCGAAATCACCGGAATTTGCGCGGCTTTCAACAGTGGCAGCGCCGCCAGCAGGGATTCCGTGCATGCAAAGCCGGTCACCACGCTGGCTTTTGCGGCGATGAACGTCTCGGCGGCAGCCTTGCCGCCGTCTTCCGTGCAAAGCTCGTCGGCAAAGACGGTTTCGGCCTTGCCATCAGCGGCCATTTCCGCGCCCGCCTTGATCTGCGTGCCGATCGCCGCCAGCGGCCCGCTTAATGGCCCTGCAATGCCAATGGTGGCGGCGGATGCCTGTCCGGCTGCCAGAATCCAAAGAACGAGGGCGAAAATGCGCAGCACGTTTATGGCGTCTCCGTTGCGCTTTAGAGGTAGCGGCTGGCGGAGACATGCGCAACCGGACGCGAAACTGCCGGCATTGCCGCTTGTGGAGCTGAAACATGCCCCTATATTGCGGGAAAGCATCATTCCCTGGCAGGCCGCAGTGTTGAAGACCAATCCCGTTGATCCGCTTGCCTACCGCAACGCCATGGCGCGTTTTGCCGGTGCGGTGCATGTGGTGACAACCGATGGCCCGGCGGGGCGGCGCGGCGTGACCATGACGGCGGTAGCCTCGGTATCCGACAAGCCGGCGACTCTGCTCATCTGCCTCAATCTCACCAAGGCTTCGAATGAGCTGTTCGTCCGCAATGGCTGCTTTGCGGTCAATACGCTCGCGGCGAAGCACCAGAAACTGGCCGACGCCTTTTCCGGAATGGGCGGGCTCAGTGCCGATGAACGCTTTGCGCTGGGGCAATGGCGGTCGGCCCATGACGCCGGGGCGACCGGCGCGCCGGTTCTCGCCGATGCGCTGGCCAGTTTTGACTGCGTACTGACCGAAAGCCACGACCTGTCCACACACCGAATATTGATCGGGCGGGTATCGGGTGTTTTCACCGGCGACAGCCAGTCCGCGCTGATCTACCATGAGCGTGGCTATCACGTGCTTTAAGTCCGCAGGGGTTCCATGACCGCTTCCAAGGCCTTGCCGCAATCCATCGACGAGACGCTAGCCCTGATGGAGGCCCAGGATTATGTGGCGAGCCGGGCGCTGGCCACGGTGGTCTATCTCAGCCTGAAAATGCGCCGGCCGCTGTTTCTGGAAGGCGAGGCTGGCGTCGGCAAGACCGAGATCGCCAAGGTGCTGGCCTCGGCGCTGGGGCGCAAGCTGATCCGGCTGCAATGCTACGAGGGTCTGGATGTTTCCTCGGCGGTCTATGAATGGAATTATGCGGCGCAGATGATCGAAATCCGCATGGCCGAAGCAATTGGCGGAGCAGACCGGAGCCATCTGGAAAAGAACGTATTCTCCGAAAAATACCTGATCCGCCGGCCGGTGCTGGAAGCGCTGGACGGCGATATTGGCGCGGCGCCCGTGTTTCTGATCGACGAGCTTGACCGCACCGACGAGGCTTTTGAGGCCTTTCTCTTGGAAATCCTCTCGGATTATCAGGTGACAGTGCCCGAACTTGGCACGATCAAGGCCAAGGAGCCGCCCATTGTCATCATCACCACCAACAGGACGCGCGAAATCCATGACGCGCTGAAGCGCCGCTGCCTTTATCACTGGGTCGATTATCCCGATGCTGCGGGCGAATTGGAGATCGTGCGCCGCAAGGTGCCGCAGGCCAACCAGCGCCTTTCGGCGGAAGTCGTGCAATTCGTGCAGAAGCTGCGCGGGCTTGACCTGTTCAAGGCGCCGGGCGTCGCCGAAACACTGGATTGGGCTGGCGCCCTGACCGAACTCGACAAGGTGGCGCTTGATCCGGAAACCGTCTCGGACACGATCGGCGTGCTCCTTAAATATCAGGATGATATTGCCCGCATCGCCAGCGGCGAGGGACGGCGCATTCTGGACGAGGTGCGCAGCGAATTGCGCGCGGCGGAATAGCGCGTTGGAGACGTTCGGCCCATCGCGCACCTTGCCGAACGCCGCCAGGCCTGACGGCCGCATCGCCGACAACATTGTCTATTTCGCCCGCGCCCTGCGCAAGGCCGGCTTGCGGCTTGGCCCGGCCTCGGTGCGCGACGCCATCGAGGCGGTGCTGGCGGCAGGCATCGGCTCGCGTGACGATTTTTACTGGACGCTGCATGCGGTTCTGGTCAGCCGCCACGAGGACCATGCTGTGTTTGACGAGGCGTTCCGGCTGTTCTGGAAATCGCGCGAACTGGTCGAGAAAATGATCGCCATGTTCTCGCCAACAGCACCCGGCACGCGCGAAAAGGTGAAAAAGCGGGCGGGCGAGAGCCGGGTCGCCGACGCCATGTTCGAAGGGCACCGCAAGGAGCAGAAGCCGGTC
>JBATMU010000344.1:0-4671 GCA_049289995.1 Rhizobiaceae bacterium
GCCATGGCCGTCGCGCGCTTCAAGCGGCGCACCCGAAGCGATTGCCGCGCCAAGCCCGGCCAGATCCCCGTCATGGGCGGCGCGGAAAAGCCCGGCATAGGCGGCAGCTTCGCCGGCCGATGGCGCAACTTGTGCGGCAGCCGGCAAGGCCAAAGCGGAAAGGGCGAGCCCGAAAGCGATGCGGATCATGGTTTCCTCCTGCGTGAAGCCAAACCATCGGCCCGGAAAAGCGGCGCCGCAAAGGCACAGGGCGGTTGAAACAGTGTCAACGATTGAAGGGATGATGCTCGCGCCCGGCCATCCGTCTTCTGCCAAAGGAAAACCGGGAGAAGGCTGTGGCTCAATTCTCCCCCCTTGCGGGGGAGATGTCACGGTTTTCCGTGACAGAGGGGGGCAAATCGCTGCCAAGCCGCCCCCCTCTGTCGGCTGCGCCGACATCTCCCCCGCAAGGGGGGAGAGTGGATCGCGGCCGATCTGCCAATTCGCTGCCCGGCACTGCCCCAAATTTTCCTCTTCACAACACATGAACACATTGCTATATATTCATGCAAATCGGAAAGGTTCCCCCATGCGCGCTTTTGCACTCCCCGTCGCCCTCCTCCTCCTCACCCTGCCCGCAAAGGCCGTCGAGCTGATGCAGCCGGCTGCAGTAAACACGGCCATCGAGGCGGGCAAGATCGCCCTCGTTGACATCCGCACCCCGGCCGAATGGGCCGAAACCGGTGTTGCCGCCCCGGCCACGCCCATCGACATGACCAGCCCGCAATTCATCGAAGGCCTGAAAAAGGTGATTGCCGAAAACCCCGGCAAGCAGATCGCGCTGATCTGCCGGACCGGCAACCGCTCGTCCAAAATGGCCGACGCGCTGGAAAAGGCCGGCCTGCAGAATGTCATCGACGTGGCAGGCGGCATGGCTGGCAAGGGCGGCAACCGCGGCTGGGTCGCCGAAGGCCTGCCGGTCAAGAAGCTCTGATTGTAGTTCCAGCCATGCGCCTGGCGCATGGCAGGGGCAATCTATCAGCTCTGGTGAAGCGATTTCGCAACGCCTATCTTCCCCTTGCAAGAACAAGAAGGAAGAAAGACGATGAAAGCCATTCTTTTGGGCCGCATTTTCGGCCAATCCGCCACGCGCCAGGGTCGCGAACAGGCTTATCTCAACCAGTCCGTCTCAATGACCGACCTTGAGCGCCGCCAGAACGAAATCGCCCGCGGCATGTTCCGCGCCGGCTGACTTTTGCCTCAATGATACCGGCGCGCCTCAATGCTTGCGCGCCTGCACCAGATAGGCGGCGATTTCGGTTTCTCCCAGAAGCCGCGCCGCCTCCAGCCGGTGCAATCCCTCGACCAGAATATGGCGCTTGCCGTCAAACCGCACCATGATCGGGATGCGCATGCCATGTTCGAGAATATCCTCGGACAGCGCCTGCGCCGTCGCCGCATTCAGCGTCTTGCGGCGTTCGGTTGGCACATAAATGCTGTCGAGCCGCACTTTTTCGATTTTCAGCATCGCGAATCCCGTGTTCAGGCACCGAGCTTAGCACGGGTATTCGCCTGCTGTTCAGCCATTCATGACCGCATCATGACGCAAGCCTGCACGGCAGCTATGCAAATTGTGCACTGCACAATAGATGAAAATCACCTACCTTTGCTCCGGGAGGACAAACCGGGAAACAACGACCATGACGTTCTTCACCGAAATGTTCAGCCGTCCGGCCCCGAGTGAAACACAGCGCTACCGGACATCCCTGCAGTTTCTGGAATCCCTCAGCCCCGCCGACCGCGCCGATATCGGCATCCGCCCGGCTGACTTCCCGCGTATCGCCCGCGAAATGGCCATGCGCTGACCTTTGGGCTAACGGCGCACCTGCAGAAAATCCGCCTTGCCGAGCGGCACGCCATTGTGCCGCAGGATGGCGTAGGCCGCCGTCATGTGGAAATAGAAATTGGGTGTGGCAAAACGCAGGAGATAATCCGCGCCCGGCACGTTCAGCTCTTGTCCTCCGATTTTCAGCGTGATCTGCCGTTCGGCGGCGTCTTCCATGTCGGCGCGCGAAAAACCGGCCAGATGCTCCTGCACGGCGGCAATCCGCGTCTTCAGCCCGGCAAAATCGGTTTCCACATCGGGCTGCGAAACCAGCGCCCTGCCCGCCAGCCGCGACGGCGCATTGCGGGCATGATCGGTGGCGATCTGCACCTGCTTGGTCAGGTTCAGCATGTCGGGCGCCAGCCGCGCATTGAGAAACACCGACGGCTCTATCTTGCGTGAAATGGCGTTTTCCTCGCCTTTTTCCAGCACCGAGGCCAGATTGGCGAGCATGGCCGAAAACACCGGCACGCTGGCGTCATAAACCGAAAATCCCATGGCATTTCCCTCATTTTGTTTTGCGCCATATTGGACTTGCCGGCGCAATGCGCAAGCCTGACAGCGCATCTTGAAATTGCCCGAATGCGCGCCACACTTGCGCCAAAAGCCGGGAATCACGCCATGCCGAACATCCACCATCGATCCGGCCTCGTGCTGGCTGCCGCCTTTTGCCTTTTGGCGGCGCAGGCGGCCGCTGAACCTCTCTATCAGGACGACCGCTCGACGCCGCAGGCGCTGATGGCTTCGTTTTTCAACGCGGTGCTGCGCAATGAACTGGCCCGCGCCGCCGCCTATCATGATGATGCCGCCGCCGGCGCGTTGCTGGCCGAATCGCTGGCCGGAACAGAGACTCTGGATTTCGCGTTCGGAGCGCTCGAGGAAGAAACCGATGAAGGCGCCGTGCGCTACGCCCTGCCCGTCTCGGTCACCATTCCTGAAGCCGAGGGCCTGAAAACCATGAGCGGCTGCGCAGAACTGCGCCTGCCCGACACCATGGCCAATCCGCCCAAGCCGCTTTCACTGGTCGCGCTGACGCTTGCCGCCGCCAGCCAGGACGAAAAAGCCCCGAAAGCCTGCGCACTGATGCCGCCTGCCGATCCGGATGGACGCATCGAGGCGCGCGCCGCCTTCCTGACAGGGCATCGCGGCAAATGCGAATCGGTCGAACCGGGCGCGGATCCGGAAATGGCCCTGCCGCAAATGCATGACTTGAAATTCCGCTTTGATTCCGATGCAGCCGACGCACCGCAACGCACCTACAAGCTCTACGAGTTTTTCTGTCGGGCCGGCGCCTATAACGGCGTGGCCGTCTATTATCTCGAAAATGATGAAGGCCTGATCGCCCCGGTCAGCTTTGCCGTGCCGGAACTCGCCATTGCCTACAAGGACAGTGAAAACAAGGTGGTCGAATCACTTGCGGTCAGCGGCTACCGCACCAGCGACGAGGTGTTCAACGCCGGTTTTGATGCCGATTCCATGAC
Organism: Rhizobiaceae bacterium; assembly: GCA_049289995.1. Classification (GTDB taxonomy): domain Bacteria; phylum Pseudomonadota; class Alphaproteobacteria; order Rhizobiales; family Rhizobiaceae; genus JBATMU01. The sequence continues at coordinate 3,346 of JBATMU010000344.1, forward strand.
GATCTCAAGCTTCGACAAATGGCGAGGGCCGGGCGATGCCTCTAGTGCGGGCACTTGGGCGTTCCGCAATGGTGCTTTCACGCTGGTCAGCTACGACGTTGACGCCAGTTTTGACGGCGAGGAAAATCCGCAATCGGTTGTCGATCACGCCTCCGCGCCTTGAAACCGGCGTGTTTTGACATTGGCGCTTCGGCATCCGATGTTCTCGGCTTCAGGTCAGGAGCCCCACATGACATCCGCGCGCGCACTGGTTTTTCTGGCGGCGATTTTGCCCGCTCAGGCCGCTTTTGCGGCCGAACTGGCCCCGCCTCCCTATTTGGATGACCGCTCGACGCCGCAGGCACTGGTGAAGTCGCTCTACAATGCGGTGTCGCGCAAGGAATATGCCCGCGCATGGAGCTATTTTTCGTCGCCGCCCTCCAAAAACTTTGATGCCTTCGTCAAGGGCTATGACGGCACGGCCTTTGTCGAAGCGGCCACGGGACGGCCCGTCATCGATGGCGCGGCAGGCTCGGTGTTTTACAAGCAGCCGGTCGCCATCCAGGCGGTTTCGGAGTCTGGCGAGGAAAGCATTTTCGCCGGCTGCTACACCATCCGCCAGGTCAATGCGCAGATCCAGGAACCGCCTTTTCAGGCCATGACCATTGAAAAAGGCGCGCTCAAACCGGCGGGCAATGGCGGCTGGCTCATCAATGCGGTGCCCGAAGACTGCGACGGCGAAAAGCCCGAAGAGGAAACGGCAGAGGCGGCGCTGGAGCGTGTCCGCTCGATTTTTCTGGCAGCCCATACCGGCGACTGCAATCAGCGTTTCGACACCAGGCCGTTTCTGGAGGGGCGCGAACCGCAGTTCTTCCCGCTGAAATTCCGCTATTCCGGCGAAGGCGCCGACGTGCCTGAACGCGAACACACGCTCTACCGCTTCACCTGCGCAACCTACGCCTACAACGTCGCCGAAGTGTATTATCTGCGCGATGAATATGGCGACATCCGCGCCGTGCAATTTTCAGAGCCGGTTCTGGCCGTCAATGCGGAAGGCGAGATCAAAAAACCGCTGGAAATTGCCGGCTGGAAAGCCAGCCAATTGCTCATCAATTCCGAATTCATCACGGAGTCCGCCACCATCACCTCGTTTTCAAAATGGCGCGGTTTTGGCGATGCGTTTTCGGCCGGCGAATGGGTATTCGACAAAGGCGAGTTCGGCCTGAAATCCTGGAGCGTTGATGCCGATTTTGACGAAAAGCAGGAGCCGGTTGAGCTGGTGAATTTTGGCGGCAAGAACTGATTCAGCGAGCCGACAGCATCCAGTTCAGGGTCTCGCGCCAGTCG
>JBATMU010000345.1:0-19305 GCA_049289995.1 Rhizobiaceae bacterium
GCCGCATCCTGAAACTCGGCAAGAGCCTGATGGTGTTCGACGCCGACATCGTGGCGGACGGCCACACCGTGGCGCACGCGACGGGAACCTACAGCGTGCCGCCGAGGTAGGAGAGAAATAACGCGAACGCTTGCGGTAAAATAATACCACCTATTTAACCCATTGATTTTCCTCCACTCCCTGCCGCTTCCCGCTTCCCGAAGCCCTTGACGCCCGCCCCCTCCTCCTCTAAAGCCTGCCGCAGCGTTGCGGTCCTTGAGGCCGCGCGTGTTTTTGGCCGGGGTCCCGCGCCAAACCAAGCAACAAGAAACGCCCGGAGTTCCGGGTCCTGAAGAGAGCCAATCCCATGACGACTTTTTCGCAAAAGCCGGCCGAGGTGGTGAAGAAATGGGTGCTGATCGATGCCGAAGGGCTCGTGGTCGGCCGTCTCGCCTCCATCGTCGCCAACATTCTCCGCGGCAAGACCAAACCCACCTTCACCCCGCATGTCGATGATGGCGACAATGTCATCATCATCAATGCCGACAAGGTGGCCTTCACCGGCAACAAGCTGGCCGGCAAGATCTACTATTGGCACACCGGCCATCCGGGCGGCATCAAGGAGCGGACCGCCGGTCAGCTTTTGGACGGCCGCTTCCCCGAGCGCGTTGTCGAAAAGGCCGTCGAGCGGATGATCCCGCGCGGCCCGCTTGGCCGCCGCCAGATGAAGAACCTGCGCGTTTATGCAGGCGCTGCCCATCCGCATGAAGCCCAGCAGCCCGTCACGCTTGATGTCGGCGCGCTCAACCGCAAGAACAAGAGGGCCTGACCATGGCTGACCTTTCCTCGCTGCAATCGCTCGGCACTGTTGCGGCTCCCGCCGCGCCCGCTGCCCCGGTTCACGTCCAGAAGCTCGACAAGCAGGGCCGCGCCTATGCGACCGGCAAGCGCAAGGACGCGGTCGCCCGCGTCTGGATCAAGCCGGGTTCCGGCAAGATCATCGTCAATGACAAGGAATTCGCCGCCTATTTCGCCCGTCCGGTGCTGCAGATGATCCTGCGCCAGCCGATCGTGGCGGCAGCGCGCGACGGCCAGTATGACGTCGTCGCCACCGTGCAGGGCGGCGGTCTGTCCGGCCAGGCCGGTGCGGTCCGTCACGGCATTTCCAAGGCGTTGACCTATTTCGAACCGACGCTGCGCGCCGTGCTCAAGAAGGGCGGCTTCCTGACCCGCGATTCGCGCACCGTCGAGCGCAAGAAGTACGGCAAGGCCAAGGCCCGCCGCTCGTTCCAGTTCTCCAAGCGCTAAGCGCTGCGGATCAACTGTTGGAAAGGCGGGTCTGCGGGCCCGCCTTTTTCTTTGCGCCAATTCGGGCGGCAATGCAGCTTTGCGGATCTCGCGCATTTCCCCGGATTCGCGGGCCGTTGTCCGCAGCATTCCGTTTGCGGCAGCCGCTTTTGTGCCGCCGGCTTTTACGATAGAACAAGCACTTGCCCGATCGCCAACCTGCGGATCGAGAGCACGGAAACCAACAAGAAATGGAAATTGGAAAAATGGCGGCGCGGAAAAGGCGATCCGGGCGCAGGACCGCTTTCTGCGCAATTCTGCACTGCAGAGCGCAAAGGCTGTTTGCTTTCTGGATGATTCTCGGCCTGGCTGGCTGCGCAGCACAACAGCCGGGAAAATCGCCTGCGGCAGGCATGCCGCCGCCTTTGCCGCAGCAGACGATTTTCGTAGCAACAACCCGCGTGTTTGCGGATGGCTCCGGCGACGGGCAGGTTTCAGACCGTTCCGCCGAACTGCACTACTGGCAGCAGACTTTTTCGGTTCAACGCCCCGCTGATTCCGGCCTGTCTGAACCGGCGTCCGGCTCGGGCAAGCCAATTGCTAATGCACCGCAGCTGCTGAATGGTGAGGCATTCGCCAACCGGCTGGCCGCAAGCCGGAAGAATGGCAAACCGCAAATCGGCGTTTTCGTTCATGGCTATAATACCACCTACGGCGAGGCCGTCGCCCACGTCGCAGAGATGGCTGCAGGCGCCGACGGCTCGTTGACACCGGTTCTTTTCGCCTGGCCGTCGTCTGGCCGGCCCACGGGCTATGTGGCGGACCGGGATGCGGCCGCATTTTCCCGCGATGCGTTGGTGGAACTCATTTCGGGTTTAACTTCGGACAAGCGCCTCGGCGAGGTGACAATCATTGCCCACAGCATGGGCGCTTTGCTGACCGTTGAAGCACTGCGCCAATTGCGGCTCGGCGGCGAAACCCGGCGTTTCAGCGGTCTTAGGGTTATTCTTGCCGCGCCCGATATCGATATCGACCTTTTCCGCTCGCAAATCAAAAAAATCGGCCCTCTGCCCAATCCCATGATCCTGCTGGTTTCGCCTGATGACCGAATCCTGCGCCTGTCCGGGCGCATCGGCGGCGACCGGCGCCGTTTGGGCTCGCTTTCCGGGGATGATCCACGCGTGGCGGCGGGCGCGCGCGAAGCTGGCCTGGTCGTTGTCGACATTTCCGGCGCATCCGGCGGAAACAGCCTCAATCACGACAAATACATCGAACTGGCGAACCGCTATAAAAACCTGGCTTCGGCAAAAGAGCCGATCCTGCGGCGGCGGTCGGGAGCCTATTTGCTTGATCCCGGCGGCTTGAAGCTGATTTCCGGAGATTGACGCGGATGATTGCGCAGCGCCGCTTTGCGGGCTTGGCCGAATTGCGCTAGGAGCCGTTTCCAGCGGGAGTTTGACCATGGCCAATGACGCAATCGACAATGCCTTCACCTCGAAATCGCTGAAAATCGCAGCGGGCGAACCGACATGGTCGGGCGCGCTGTCGTTCATGCGGCGCAAATACACCAAAAACCTGAAGGGCGCGGATGCGGTCGTTTGGGGCATTCCGTTTGACGCCGCCGTCTCCAACAGGCCGGGCGCGCGCTTCGGCCCGCAGGCGATCCGGCGGGCGTCAGCCATCATGGATATCGACCCGCAATATCCCTTCCATGCCGATATTTTCGCGCATCTGAATGTCGTGGACTACGGCGATTGCCGGCTCGATTACGGCAACCACCAGAAGACGCCGAAGGCTATCGAGACGCAGGCCGCCGCGATCCTGAAGTCCGGCGCGTTCCTGCTGTCGATGGGCGGCGACCATTATGTCACCTGGCCATTGTTGAAGGCGCACGCCGCCATCCATGGCCCGATGGCTTTGGTGCAGTTCGACGCCCATCAGGACACCTGGTTTGACGATGACAAGCGCATCGACCATGGCTCGTTCGTGGCGCGCGCCGTGCGCGCCGGCATCATTGATCCGGACAAATCCATCCAGATCGGCATCCGCACCCACGCGCCGGAAACCTTTGGCGTGAAAATCCTCTATGGCCATGAAATCGAGGACATGAAGGCGTCCGAGATTGCCGAGATCATTGTGGCGCGCACCGGCGGGGCAAAGACTTATCTGACCTTCGACATTGACTGCCTCGACCCGGCCTATGCGCCCGGAACCGGCACGCCGGTGGCGGGCGGGCCGTCTTCGGCGAAAATCCTCGCCGTGCTGCAGCGGCTTGGGGCGCTTGATCTGGTTGGCGCCGATGTGGTCGAGGTGGCGCCAGCCTATGACCATGCCGATATCACCGCCATTGCCGGGGCAGCGGTGCTGCAGCACTATATCGGCCTGTTGGCGGCCAAGCGGGCGCGACGTTGAGACATTGATTCAACGGCTTTGCGAAATGAGTCGGAAGTGCTGCCCATAACCTTGATCTGAAATGGATTTTTCTGCATGAAACCGAAACTCTTCATCGACGGCGAACACGGCACGACCGGCCTGCAAATCCGGCAGCGGTTGGCCGGACGCACTGACCTCGAGGTAATTTCCATTCCCGAGGCCGAGCGGCGCAATGCGGCCATGCGGCAGGAGTTTTTGAGCCGCGCCGATATCGCCATCCTGTGCCTGCCCGATGACGGCGCGGTGGAAGCCGTCGCCATGTCAGGGCCTGACACGCGGATTATCGACACGTCGACCGCCCACCGCACCCATGCTGATTGGGCCTATGGCTTTGCCGAATATGAGCCGGGCCAGGGTGAGCGCATCGCCAAGGCGCGGCTCGTCTCCAATCCGGGCTGCTATCCGACCGGGGCCATCGGTCTGATGCGGCCGCTGGTCCGCGCAGGCATTCTGCCTGCCGATTATCCGGTCACCATCAATGCCGTGTCGGGTTATACCGGCGGCGGCAAGCAGATGATTGCCCAGATGGAAAACCCGGACCATCCGGACGCCATCCGCTCAGCCCATTTCCTTTATTCCATGCCGCTCAAGCACAAGCATGTACCGGAGATCCAGTTGCGGTCGGGGCTGTCGCGGCGGCCGGTCTTCTCGCCCAGCGTCGGACGCTTCGCACAGGGCATGATCGTGCAGGTTCCGCTGTTTTTGGCCGATCTCAACGGCAATCCGTCGCTCGCCGATCTCAATGCGGCGCTGACAAAAGCCTATCGCGGCGAGTCCGTGGTCGAAGTGGTTCCGCTGGAGGAAAGCGCAGCGCTCGCCCGGCTCGATCCGGAAGAGCTGGCGGGCAAGGACACCATGAAACTGTTCGTGTTTGGCGGCAACGGCCAGGCCAATCTGGCGGCGCTCTTGGACAATCTCGGCAAGGGCGCGTCAGGCGCGGCGGTCCAGAACATGGATTTGATGCTGGGAAAATAGGCGCGGAAAAGAAAACGGCGGACGCTGAGGCATCCGCCGCGTTTTCAAAAATCAAGCCAATGTCAGTTGGCGCGCTTCCAGGTTTCGCTGTCGCACATCGACTGGCCGACCGCGCAGCCCTTCACTGACAGGCTGTTGCCATTGAGGGTGACGGTGCCGTTGAACTTCATGAAGCCGGGCATGTCCGGGTGCTTCATGGCGCCGCCCTGCCATTTGTTGGCGCCGGCAGGAGCCATGCCGTTGAACATTTCCATGCCGGCTTTCGGACCCGACGTCAGCTTGCCATAGAGCTTGCCCGCGCCGCCTGACACCGTCACCTTGGTGCCGTCCGGGCGCGTCCAGCCGCCGTCAGCGCCGGCGGCAAAAGCTTGTCCGGCGTAAAGCGCTGAAATACCTGCAATAACCAGTCCGAATGCCGTGTTTTTCATGTCGTCCTCCCCGAGCGTCCTCTACGCCCATATGCAAAGTGTTGCATGGTTCAGACATTCTGAAAAGTGCATATGGCGATGCCAATTTGCCGCGCCTCAATGGGCGACGGCAATCGCCGTCTGCGGCATATAGCTGCCTTTTGTGCCGCGCCAATGGGCGGAGGTATTACCTAAATTCGCCTATTGAAATGACGCCGCGGCAGCCTGCTTCGCTGCCGCTGGCAACTACAACAAATTTGAAGTACCCGGAATCGCGCACCATGATTGCCGACGTGCCGTTTTCGACGATACAGGAAACAAGTGGAGCAATTAATAAGGCATCAGCATTCCCGGCTCTCAGCACGTTGCCTTCCTTGGCATGCTCAGGGCTTTTCCAGACGATAACACCTTTTTTTGAAGGATCAGAAATTATGATGTTTTCTGCGAATGCGACCTGAGTTGACACGCAAAATGTTATTATACAAGCAAATATCCTCGAATTCATTGATGCCCCCTCATCACGTCAAGTGTTAAGCAACCTTCAAGTAGGCTCATTAATTGCTTTACAGCCTTCTCCAACGTAGCATCGTCATCATTTAATTCGAGTATATTAAAATCAGGCTTTTTCGTCAACCTTAGATATAGATAAAATTTCTTATTAATACCGTTCAGCAATCGCTGTCTGCGGCGTATAGCTGCCTTTTGCGCCGCGCCAATGGGCGGCGGCAAAGGCCAGCACGATCAGCGCCATGCCCTGATGGGCGAGTGCCGCATGCAATTGGGCCTGGGTCAAGAGCGCGAAGATGCCTAGTCCGGCCTGGACCGTGACCAGAACGAATAGCAGGACAGCGCGGCGGGCATGGGTTGTTCCCGGCTCGGAACCCAATGCCGCGGCCATGTGCCAAACGGCGATGATCCACACCAGATAGGCGCCGAGCCGGTGGATGAACTGCACCGTCAGCGCATTTTCGAACAGATTGCGCCAGGCAGGCTGCATGACCATCAGACCATCGGGAACCAGCTTGCCATCCATCAGCGGCCAGGTGTTCCACGCCATGCCAGCATCAAGGCCAGCCACCAGCGCGCCGAGATAGATTTGCACCAGGACCAGAAGCACCAGAAATCCGGCCATGCGGCGGGTTTTGCCTTGCGACGGACCTTCGCTGTGCGGGGCAAGGCCGCGCGCCACCAGCATGGATGCCGCAAGGATCAGGCTGGCCAGAACCAGATGCGTGGCCAGCCGGTATTGGCTGACATCGACGCGGTTGACGAGGCCGGACGCCACCATCCACCAGCCAACGAAGCCCTGCAGGCCGCCCAGCGCGAGAATGCCCGCGAGTTTTGGCTTGACCGCGCTTTCAAGTTTCCCTGCAATCCAGAAAAAGGCGAGCGGCACCGCAAACAAGACGCCTATGCCGCGCGCCAATAGCCTGTGCGCCCATTCCCACCAGAAGATTGCCTTGAAACCGGCAAGATCCATGTCCGGGTTGACCGTCTTGAACTCGGGGATCGCCTTGTATTTCTCGAATTCCTCCGTCCATTCGGCGTCGCTCAGCGGCGGAATGACGCCATGGATCGGTTTCCATTCGGTGATCGACAGGCCGGAATCGGTCAACCGGGTCGCCCCGCCGACCAAGACCAATGCAAACAGCGCCAGAACCACGACATAGAGCCATGTGCGGACCTGACGGCGGTTGGCCGCCTCACGGATGACTGCATCCTGATAGTCGGCTTGTGCGGAATTGGCGGTCATGCGGCGGGTTTCCTGCGTTTGCACGCCCTTCTGTGACATTGCGGCTGGACAGGCAAGGGCAGAGCGCGCGTGACATGCAGTCGCGCAAGCGGAACTGGCGCCGTGTCAATCAGCTGTGTAATAGGGCCTGATGATAACCCTGCCCGCTCGCCTCAGAAAACTGATCGGCCTTGTCCTGCTGCTTGTGCTCATTGTTACCTATGCGCTGGCCGCAGTGACCGTTGCCACCTACCGCTTGGCCGAGGCCAGTGCTGTCGTGCATTTCACGTTTTTTCTGGTGAGCGGCCTGTTGTGGGTGCTGCCGGCCATGCTCTTGATCAAATGGATGGCCGGACCGGTCAAAAAGAAGGCCTGAATTTCAGGCCTTTCGGAATCGTCCGCGCCAGGCGTCACCTATGCCGGTCAGACGGGTGCGCAGCCGCGCGGGATCAAGGTCACCCAGGGAAACTGACATGCGCGGCAGGCTGGAGGGATCTTCGCCTGCATGCAGCATGCCCGTCCGGTCAGTAAGCACGGATTGCAGGCCAAGCGGCAAGCCCAGCGCGGCAAAATTGCCATCCCCGGCGGCCAGCGAAAAATGACGGGGCGTCATGCCGGTTTCAAGAGCAATGGCGGCCAGGGAATCGGACACCTCCGAATGGGCAGCCGCCTCGCCCAGCCGCCGCAGGCGCAGATTGCGCATCGGCAAAGCGCCCAGGGTGACCATTGGGTGAGCCGCAAGCGTGCGTATTGCATCCCAGCCGGGGACGTGTTTTCGGCGCAGGACGCCGATGTCGACGCCGCATTCCATGGCAAGCCTGCGCACTGCATCCCTTATGGAAAGCTCTGCCACATCATTTGAAAGCCAGGCAATCAGCGCTTGATGGGCGCGCTTGCGTGCGCCTTTGCCCGCAGTGTCGAGCACGATAGCGCCCTGTTCAGTCTCGATGCGGATGCGTTTGCCCGAGATGACGGCTGCCCTGACAATCTCCCTCCAGGGATCAGCCTGACCGGAAATCAGTCCAGGAGACACATAGAGCGCCATTGGCAGGCTTTGGCCGTCAAGCATTTCCGGCAGCGCCGGCTGCGCGGCAAGTGCCGGACATTCCGCAGCCAGCGCCAAAAATCGCGCCTTGGGTGATGTTTCGGCAAGGCGGGCGACGGCCTCATCCATGCCGACTAATTCGAACCCCTGCCCGCGCAGGGATTCTGCGAGCTTGCCGATTTTTGCGACGGTACTGGCCGGATCAGCATACTGCAGGCCGGTCCCGTCGTGCAGCCAAAGCACCGCCCCGCAACCGCCATGGTGCGGCTCAAGCCGGCGGGCCAAGCCTGTCGCGCCGGCGGCCCATAGCGCCATGCGGCCTTTCAGGTTGTCCGCATCGAACATTCCTTCACCTTTTTCTGCAATCATCCGTCCCCATGCGGATTCATTGCAATCATAGCGGCCAAGGATTGAGGCATGGTTGACGTTGTCAGCCGCCACGACGTGCGCGTCCTTTCAGGGACTGACGCCTTGCAGGCCTATGCCAGGCTGATTGACGGCCTCGCCTGCCCGCCGCCGCAATATGCCGAATGGATCGAGGCATGGACTCGCAACGTCAATCCGGATCTGGCGGTCGTATCCTTGCAAGACAGCGGGGCGGTTTTGGCTGTGCTGCCGCTGGAGATTGTCCGCAAGGGACCATTGAAGCTCGCGCAGTTTCCCGGCGCCTCGCATGCCAACGGCAATTTCGTGCCGCTTCGCCGCGACAGCACATTGGCGGCTGCCGATATCGAAGCGATGATCGCCGCCCTTCGCAAGGCCCGGCCCGATATCGACCTGATCGTGCTTGACCGCCAATTGCACCAGCATGCGGGCCTGGCCAATCCGTGGGAAAGCGTTCCCCATCAGACAAGCCCCAACATCTCGCTGGCGGTCGGGCTGGACGGCGGCTTTGAGGCGCTGATGACGCGCACGTCGGGCAAGCGCAAGCGCAAGAAACAGCGGGCGCAGCTGCGCAAGTTCGAGGCCATCGGCCCGGTCCGGCGCTGGATGGCGCAAACCGATGGCGAAGTCACCCAATTGCTTGATTTCTTTTTTGCAAACAAGGCGCTTCGTCTCAAGGCAATGGGGGTCCCCAATGTGTTTGGCGAGGCCGATGTGCAGGCGTTTTTCCGCGCGCTGTTTGCCCCGCAGAACCGTTTTGTGCTGCATGCGCTGGATGTTGGCGGCAAGACGCGGGCGCTGACCGGCTCCAGCCTTTTGGCAGACCGGATCATCTGCGAGTTCGGCGTGATTGCACAAGACGACACGGCGGCCGTCAGCCCCGGCGATTTCCTGTTTTTCCAGAATATCGAGGAAGCCTGCGCGCAAGGCCTGGCTGTCTATGACTTTTCGGCAGGTGATGAATATTTCAAACGCCTGTGGTGTGACCAGATCACCACGCAATTTGACACGATCGTCGGGTTATCGCTGAAAGGCCGATTGGCTGCCGCAGTCCTCAAGGCGCGAGGTGCAGCAGTCAGGACTTTGAAGTCCAATACCAGGCTGTGGGCCTTTGTCCGCCGCATGCGCCGCAAGCCGGTGCAGGCAGTTCAGGCGGACGACGAATCCGCCTGACCAAATGGCATTTTCAAGCCACGGCGCGCTGGCGGCCGGGCTTCTTGGGCGGCAGGGCGCCCGCGGCTGTCACGATCATCATGTCGTCATAGCCCGCCTCCACCAGACCGGCAGCCGCAGTCAGCACAGCCGGATCGGTGTCGTCCAGCACGCTGAGGACGATTTCGGCATCCTCGGAAATCAGCCGCGCAAGGCCATCGGCATCCGACGAGCCGCATTCGACGACAATGATTTCATAAGCTGAAGACAGGGCTTCCAGAATGATCGGCAGCCGCTCAATGCCGCGCATGGCGCGCGCTGCATTGGCCGTGCCGGCCGGAATGACATGGCAATCCGAATACTGGTCGGCATGGATCACCTCGGAAAACTGCGCTTCCGAGGACAGGAGATTGGTGATGCCCGGCAGGGACGCACCCTCCAGCATGGGCGAGGATGCCGCTCCGCTTGAGGTCAAGTCCAGCAGGATGACGCGCACGCCGGTGTCGGCAATTTCGCGGGCAACCAGCACGGATGCAGCAGCTGCCGCGTCACCCTCGGGTGAAACAAACAACGCCCTGCCAGCTCCGCTGGCAATCAGCCGTTCGGCAGCCTGGGTGGCCGTCATGGCAGCCGAATCCGCCTCGGCAGCTTCGGCGGCGGCCGATGCTGCCGCGCGCGCCGGCATGGCGATGTCATTGACCGGCTCAAACGTGCGGCCTGCCGCCGGGCGCATGGCGCGGCCGGAAAACAGCTCGGACAGCAGGACGCCGATACCCATCAGCAGAAGCGAACCTGCAAATGCCGCGCCGATAATCGGCACTTTCTTCGGGAAATAGGCCTCGGACGGCACGACGGCACGCGAGAAGACCCGCGCATCGGCCGGCAGGTAATTACGGTCCTTGCGCGAAGCCGCCTCGCGGTAACGGGTCAGATAGCTTTCCAGAAGATCGCGCTGCGAATTGGCCTCGCGCTCCAGTGCACGCAGTTCCACTTCATCCTCGCCGACGCGGGCGGATTCGGCTTTCAGCGTGTTGAGGCTGGCCACCAGATCCTTTTCGCGGAACTGGGCAGTCTGCAATTCGGTTTCGATGCCCTTGAGCACTTTCTGGGCTTCCGAACGGATCTGGCCGTCAAGATCGCCAAGCTGTGAACGCAGCGCCTTGATGCGCGGATGGTTGTCGAGCAGCGTGGTGGACAGGTCGGCAATGTCGGCTTTCAACTGAACCTGGCGTTCGCGCAGCCGCTGGATCAGGCTGGAGGACAGCACTTCCGGCAGGCTTTCGAGCGAAGCTCCGTCTTTGAGCGCCGAACGCAGCGAGGCCGCACGGGCTTCCGCTCCTGAACGAGCGGCACGGACCCGCGACAATTCGCTCGACAGTTCGGACAGCTGCTGGGTGGCGAGCGCTGAATTGTTCTGGCCGAGCAGGAGATCGGTCTTGGAGCGGTAATCGGCCACCTTGGCTTCGGAATCACGGACCTTGTTGCGAAGGTCGGCGATTTCCGGTTCCAGCCATTCGGTGGCGTCATTGTTGGTCTGCCGCTTGGCGCCCTGATTGACACCGATATAGGCGTCGGCGATGGCATTCGGCACGGCAGCGGCCAATTCCGGGTCTTCTGACGAGAATTCGATGACGATGACGCGCGACTTTTCAACCCGGTAAACGGTCAGGCGCTCGCGCATGGCTTTCAGAATGCGCTCCTCAAGCGCCAGGCTGCCCGGATCGTTTTTCAAGCCAAGCAGGATCAATGTGCGGTCAATGGCCGACAGGGATGCAGCTTCGTCAAATTCGGGCTTTGAGGCGAGATCGAGCTTTTTGGCGACATCATTCAACAGGTCGGTCGAACCGATCACCTCGACCTGGCTGGTGACGCCCTCCTCGTCCAGCAGCGGCCGGTCGGTGTCCTGGCCGGTCTGCGGGCGGGTGAAGACGGATTCGCCGGTTTCAATGAGGATGCGGGTTTCCGCCTGGTATTTCGGCGTCAGCACCATGGTCAGCAAAAAGGCGGCGCCCGTCGCAATGAGCGCCACGGCAAGGATGCGCCGCCATTTGGCCGCCAAGGAGCCAAACAGCGCCCTGAGGTCAACATCAACATCCGCTTCGCCCTGATACGCCATAGCTCAAACTCCGATACACGAAGCCTCATGGTAAACAGGCATGGTAACCATCGGGTTAAAGCGCAAACTGCGCCTGTTCATTGGGCGCGCGGCGAAAATCCCGGCATTGCACCGGCCTTTACCGGCCATTAACCCTAATGGACCGATAACAGGACGAAATCATGCGGCCATGCGGCTGCGGGGATGCGTCACTGTCATGAAGCCAAGTTCCGTTCTCGTCCTGATCGCCATGAGCGCGCTTGCCGGCTGCTCGAGCTACCGGCCTGCGCCCGCCGCCTTTCACCAGGCCATCAATCAGCCTTATGTGCTGGATGCCGGCGACAGCGCGCGCATCACGGTTTTCGGACAGACGGACCTGACCAATACCTATTCGGTCGATCAGGCCGGCTATATCGCCTTCCCGCTGGTCGGCGCCATTGCCGCCCGCGGACGCACCGCCCAGGAGATCGAGGCTGATATCGCCAGCCGCCTGCGCAATGGCTATCTGCGCGATCCGGATGTGTCTGTGCAGATGGACCGCTACCGCCCGGTTTTCGTCATGGGCGAAGTGGGTGCAGCCGGGCAATATTCCTATGTGCCGGGCATGACCGTGCAAAAAGCCATTGCGGCGGCAGGCGGTTTTTCTGCCCGCGCCTATCAGGACAATGCCGATATCACCCGCGCCATCAACGGCAAGGTGATGACTGGCCGCGTTCTGACCTCCGACCCGCTCCTGCCCGGCGACACGGTTTATATCCGTGAGCGGCTGTTCTGAGCCGGCCTTGCCAGATCCAGTCAAACCCCTGCGCATCGTCCACGCGTTCCGCTCGCCGGTCGGCGGCATTTTCAAGCATGTGCGCGATCTGGCAGCGGCCCAGGAAGCAGCCGGCCACAAGGTGGCGATCGTCTGCGATTCATCAACCGGCGGCGATTTCGAAGCGCGCATGTTTGCAGCACTCGAACCAAAGCTCAGCCTTGGCGTTCACCGCACGCCGATGCAGCGCCATATCGGGCTTGGCGACATCGCCGCAGCATGGCGGACGTTTGCCATTATCAAGAGTTTGCAGCCGGATGTCCTGCATGGACATGGCGCGAAAGGCGGCTTGTACGCCCGCGCCTTCGGCTCAGTGTTACGGGTTTTCAGGTCTCGCGCAGCCCGTCTCTATTCCCCGCACGGCGGAAGCCTGCATTATGACGCCAAGTCCTTTTCCGGACGGGCTTTTTTCCTGGCCGAACGGGCCATGGAAATGGCAACGGACCACATCCTGTTTGTCGCCGATTTTGAGCGCAAGGCTTTCGCGGAAAAAATTGGCGGACCGCATGCGCCATGGAGCGTGGTCTATAACGGGCTGAGCCCGGAAGAATTCGAGCCTGTCCTGCCCAAGCCCGGTGCTGCAGACTTCCTCTATATCGGCATGATGCGTGACCTGAAGGGTCCGGACCTGTTCATTGCCGCCATTGCCGCCTTGAAAACCGGCCCGCACAAGAACGTCACTGCCTGTATGGTTGGCGCCGGCGAAGATCTGCCGCGCTACAAGGCCGAGGTCTCCCGGCTCGGGCTGGACAGCGCCATCAGTTTCTTCGATCCGATTGCAGCCCGCCAGGCCTTTGCGCTGGCGCGGACCGTCGTGGTTCCGTCGCGCGCCGAAGCCATGCCCTATATCGTGCTGGAGACGCTGGCTGCCGCCCGTCCGCTGATTGCCACGCGGGTTGGCGGCATTCCGGAAATCCTTGGCGCCGACTGCGCCGCCTTGTGTGAACCGGATGCAGCAAGCCTGACGCGGGCCATGGACCATGCGCTTGCCGATCCGGCCTGGCTCACCAATGCCATGCCCGGCCGCCAAAGCATTGAGGCGCGGTTTTCTGCTGCGGCCATGGCATCCAGCGTGCTCGGCGCCTATCAGCGCGCCCTGGCGGTGAATTGATCCCATCAAGCCTTTCCTAACAGGTTCATGGCATGCTTGGCCGAACCAAATGTGCAGGCACGCCATGAACGAAATCGACCCCACGCTGCGCTATACCGCCGAAGCCGTCCGCGGCCACGACGGCCAATCGGGCGGACGCGGCCAGAAGCTCAACGATCTGGGCCGGCAGGTGGCCGATCATTTCCAGAAAGACAATCTCTCACCGGTCATGGTCACCGGGCTTATCCGCCTGGCCGAATTGGCATTGCTGGCGGTGAGCGGCATTGGCGTATTCGCCTATTATGTCGGCCTGTCCACCCATCTGGTCTGGCACTATCCGGTTATTGTGCTGGCGACTTCGCTGGCCACGATCTTCCTGTTCGACATCGTGCAAGGCTATGACCTCAACGCGCTGCGACACCCGTTTGCCGTGCTCGGCAAGCTTTTGATGGTCTGGACGGGCTTGTTTGCGCTGATGGCGCTGGCCGGCTTCCTGTTCAAGATGTCGTCGGATTTCTCACGCGTCTGGTTCATCGGCTGGTATTCGACCGGGTTCCTGTTGATCGCCGCGCTGCGCTTCATCATGGGCGTGCGCATCCGCAAATGGGCGCGCAATGGCGTAATGGAGCGGCGCGCCGTCATTGTCGGCGGAGGCAAGGTCGCCGAAACGCTCATCCGCTCGCTGGAAGCCCAGCCTGACAACGATATCCGCATCTGCGGCATCTTTGATGACCGCGATGATACGCGCTCGCCGCAGGTCGTGGCAGGCTATCCGAAACTTGGCACCATCGGCGAGCTCATTGAATTTGCCCGGCTGGCGCGGATCGACATGCTGATTGTCTCCCTGCCCCTGACGGCAGAAGCCCGCGTCTTGACCATGCTGAAAAAGCTGTGGGTGCTGCCGGTCGACATCCGCCTGTCGGCGCATTCCAACCAGCTGCGCTTCCGCCCGCGCGCCTATTCGTTCATCGGCAAGGTGCCGATGCTCGACATATTCGACCGGCCCATCAACAATTGGGATTCTGTCGCCAAGCGCATTTTCGACATCGTGTTTTCGGTGATCGCCATCATCACGCTGATGCCGGTGATGATCGCCACGGCCATCGCCATCAAGCTAGACAGCAAGGGCCCGGTCATCTTCAAGCAGAAGCGGCACGGCTTCAACAATGAAGAGATCGACGTTTACAAGTTCCGCTCGATGTATACCGACAAATGCGATCCGACCGCCAAGAACGCCGTGACCAAGAACGACCCGCGCGTCACCAAGGTCGGCCGCTTCATCCGCAAGACGTCGATTGACGAATTTCCACAGTTTTTCAATGCGTTGATCGGCAATCTGTCGCTGGTCGGCCCGCGTCCGCACGCCGTTTCCGCCCGCACCTATGACCGGATCTATGACGAAGTGGTCGATGGCTATTTCGCCCGCCACCGGGTCAAGCCGGGCGTTACCGGCTGGGCGCAGATCAATGGCTGGCGCGGCGAGATCGACACCGACGACAAGATCAAGAAGCGCACCGAGTTCGACCTCTACTACATCGAAAACTGGTCGCTGTGGCTGGACCTGAAAATCCTGTTCCTGACGCCCATTCGCCTCCTGAAATCGGAAAACGCCTATTGAGCGCAATTGCCGCCCCTTATGGCCTGAGCGCGGGCGTCAGCCCGCAGGCCGCCAATGCGCGGCTGATTGGCCTCATCAGCACCGGAGCAGTGGCGCTCGGCGTGTTCCTGTCAGGCTTTGTGGTGCGCGAACCCGCGCCTTACGAACTTTACATGGTCGCGCTGATCGGTGTCTGGGCGCTGTTCGGCCTCAGGATTTCGCAGGGCGTCTATCCGCTTTTGGCTTTGCTGGTCATTTTCAACATTGGCGGCATGATTTCCATCACCCAGATGGCGGCTATCAAGGACACGCCGATGTATATCGCCGTGTCGCTGTTTCTGGCGTTCACTGCGGTGTTTTACGCCGCCGTCGTCTCGGCCCGGCCGAGCCTTTATCCCGTAATGTTCAAGGCTTGGGTGGCAGCTGCCGTCTCGACTGCAATCGTCGGCGTGCTCGGCTATTTCCACGCGTTTCCCGGCGCGGAGATCTTCACCAAATATGACCGGGCGGCGGGCGCCTTCCAGGATCCCAATGTGTTCGGCCCGTTCCTCACCCTGCCCGGCCTCTATCTCCTGCACCAGATGCTGACGACGCGCCTCTCGCGCATGCCGCTCTACGCCGTGCCGCTGCTGATCATCGTGTTCGGCATTTTCCTGTCGTTTTCACGTGGCGCCTGGGCGCTGTTTGCCGGCACGGCGGTTTTCCTGACGCTGATGCTGATGGTGCAGAACCGTTCGGGCGCCTTCCGCATCCGCATCATCGTCATGAGCATGATTGCGGTGGCCCTGATGGCGGCCGCGCTGCTGATTGCCCTGCAAATTCCGTCGATTGCCGACATCTTCACCACCCGCGCCAAGCTGGTTCAGGACTATGACGGGGCGCGGCTTGGCCGTTTTGCCCGCCATGCCATCGGCTTTCTGATGGCCATGGAGCATCCGCTCGGCATCGGCCCGCTGGAATTTGGCCTTAAGCTTGGCGAAGACACACACAATGTCTGGCTGAAGGCACTTCTGGATTATGGCTGGCTGGGATTTGCCGCCTGGCTGACCATGATTGTCTGGACGCTGTCGGCCGGTTTCAAGCTGATTTTCCGCCCTTCGCCCTGGCAGCCCTATATCCTGTGCGCCTGGGTGGCGCTGACCGGGCATGTGGCGCTGGGCTGGATCATCGACACCGACCATTGGCGGCATTTCTATCTGCTGCTCGGCCTAGTCTGGGGGGCGATTGCGCTCGACCGCCGCGCCCGGATCGAGGCTTTCGCAAGCCGGATGACCGCGCGGGCGGCTGCGGCGTAAAATCCTGTGTCACGGGGCTTGCGGCAAGCGGGCCGGGCCTATAGGACTGCACCCGGTTCGGAGCGTAGCGCAGCCCGGTAGCGCACTTGACTGGGGGTCAAGGGGTCGCAGGTTCGAATCCTGTCGCTCCGACCAGCCCTTCCCCCACCCTTCCCATTCTGCGCCAGCCGGCAGTTTTCTGAGGCACTTGGGGAAATCAGGTTCCCGAACCGAGCAAGCCGAGAAACAGGATTGCCGCGCGGTTGAAGCGCAACATGTCCGCTTCATCGACCCGGCCAATGCGCGTGCCAAACTTTGACCTGTGCATTGTCGTCAGTTTGTCAACCATCAACCGGCTCGGTTCGCGCAAGCCATTTTGCGATGTGGGCGCGATCGCCACGCGAAACAGCGGAGCATCGGCAGGATCAGTGGTGAATGCGCAAACCGTCACAGATTCCGTGCCATCGAAAACGTCATCCTGAACAATGAGAACGGGCCGGGGCTTTCCGGCATAACCGCCCGCCCCGGCAATTGTCCACACTTCGCCGCGTTTCATCACTCCAGGCCGGCCGAGATTGCATCAACAAAGGCCTGATCCTGCTCGGCATAAGTGCTTTGCGCAACAACCAGCGCCTGGCGCTTCGCTTCGGCGCGAAATCCCGCGGCACGGGTGTCAGAAATCCAGATTTGCACCGGCCGCATGCCTTGCGCACGCAGCCGCGCCCGATGCGCCCTCACCTTTTCAGCCGTACTTGGGTTGTCCGTCACGGGCATTTTCTCCGGTTTGGTTACATGTAACCGGAGAGGCCGCGACAATAAAGACCTAAACCCCGCCTCACATCCCGTCCAGGATCACCACGGTGCTTTTGGCGCTGGCATGGCGGATGGCGGCAACCGGCGCGTATTCGGGCGAATGGGCAAAGGCTTTCGCGCTGGCCATGTCGGGAAACTCAATGATGACCAGGCGGGTCGGGGACCAGAGTTGGCTGTCGATGACCTCCAGTTCGCCGCCGCGCGCCCGGTATTTGCCGCCAAAGCTTTCGGCAATGGCGCGGGCCTTGGCCTTGTAGGCCTCATAGTCGTCGGCATTTTCGATTTTCGTGTCGGCGATGACAAAAGCGGCCATGATGTTCTCCCTGTCCAGGCTTTTTCAAGCTGAACCTTATGCATTTCTCTGTCCAGCGTGAACTTTCGGCCTCAGCGAACCTGATCGAGCAAGCGCTTGCATTCGAGAAGGTCAAACAGGGCTTCCTGCAAAAGCGCGCGGTTGTCCTTGGACAGCCGGCCAGCATCGGCGGCAACCGGGCCTTCGTCTTCCTTGCCAAGTCCGAAGAAACGCAGGCCCGAGCGCGGCTTGGCCTGGCCGACCAGCATTTCGTCGTCATGGTGGCGCGGCGCGGCGGCAGGCTCGGTCACCGCCTTGTCCTGGCGGCGCTGCGACAGGGCCGCGATGGCTGCGCCATCACCTGAACCCAAGGCTGCAATGAACGGCACGCCATTGTCTCGCAGCATTTTCTGCACGCCCTTGATCGTATAGCCCTCGTCATAGAGCAGGTGTTTGATGCCCTTGATGAGGTCAACATCGAGCGGACGGTAATAGCGGCGGCCGCCGCCGCGCTTCATCGGCTTGATTTGGGTGAAACGGGTTTCCCAGAAGCGCAGCACATGCTGCGGCAGGCCGAGGTCATCAGCAACCTCGCTGATCGTCCTGAACGCGTCAGGGCTCTTGTCCATGAAGTCCTCGCACTGTCCGAATCGCCGCCCGATCCCCGGTCCATTTCACCGGCTGGCTGCCCTTGAGGCAAGCCCGATGCGGCAAATTAGGCTCAGGAAGCGGCTTTTCGCGCCTTGGACTTCACCGAATGACCGCGGATGATGCGGCTCTTGAGCACATTGGACGCCTTGAAGGTCAACACGCGGCGCGGCGAGATCGGCACTTCCTCGCCTGTCTTCGGGTTGCGGCCAATGCGTTCGTTCTTGTCGCGGATCTGGAAGGTGGCGAAGGACGACAGTTTCACGCTTTCGCCGCGCACAATGGCGTCACACACCTCGTCCAGCACCATTTCGACCAATTGGGCCGATTCGGTTCGGGACAACCCCACCTTGCGGTAAACGGATTCGGCCAGATCGGCCCGCGTTAAGGTCTTTCCGCCCATGACACTCCAACCAATCCTGCCCGGCCCCACCAATTGCCAAAACGTTACAGGCATTGCTGCATCAACTCAAGCGCGTTCATCCACGGTTCAGGAATCGTTTTCCCCTACCAGCGCAACAGCACGGCGCCCCAGGTGAAACCGCCGCCCATGGCTTCCAGCATGACCAGATCGCCGCGCTTGATGCGGCCGTCACCAGCTGCTTCCGCCAGGGCCAGCGGCACCGAAGCGGCTGACGTATTGCCGTGCCGGTCGACGGTGACCACGACCTTTTCAATCGGAATGCCAAGCTTTTTTGCCGACGCGTCGATGATGCGGCGGTTGGCCTGATGCGGCACGAACCAATCGAGATCCTCTGCCGTCAGGCCGGATTTTGCGAAGGCGTCCTCGATGACATCGGTGATCATGCCGACTGCATGCTTGAACACTTCGCGGCCTTCCATGCGCAGATGGCCGATCGTGCCGGTGGTTGATGGCCCGCCATCGACATAGAGCTTGTCTTTGTGGGCGCCGTCGGAGCGCAGGCTGGCAGCCAGCACGCCGCGGTCGGCAATCGTTCCCTGCCCTTCGGCGGCTTCCAATACAATGGCCCCGGCCCCGTCGCCAAACAGCACGCAGGTCGAGCGGTCCGACCAATCGAGAATGCGCGAGAACGTCTCGGCGCCGATCACCAGCGCGCGCTTGGCGAGACCGCCGCGCAGATACATGTCTGCGGTGGCGACCGCATAGACGAAACCCGAGCAGACCGCCTGCATGTCAAAGGCAAAGCCGTGGTGCATGCCGAGCCGGTTCTGGATTTCCACCGAAGTGGCCGGAAACGTGTTGTTCGGCGTCGAGGTCGCCAGCACGATGAGATCGATGTCGGCGGCCGTCAGCCCGGCATTGTCC
>JBATMU010000346.1:0-8807 GCA_049289995.1 Rhizobiaceae bacterium
CCAGGCGCTCCAGCAGCGCCGGCGGCGCGGCATCATGCCGGGATCAGCGTGAAGCACGGCATGGTTGGGTTGAAAACGGATCGCCCCGAGCGCCGAACGCTCCGCAGCATCTGCATCCGCCAGCATCGCAAGCGCCTGGTTGGCATGAATTGCCAGAATGACGTGATCGAACTCTTCGGGCTCAGCACCGGCAGAATGCAGAGTGATGCGTGCACCGGCGCGAGACACCACTTGCACCGGTGAACCCAGCCGCATGTCGACGCCGTTTTGCTTCAATGCTGCGGCCAGTTTTTCAACGTAGTTGATTGAGCCGCCCTTGACCGTCCACCATTGGTGATGCTGACCGGGCGACAAAAGGCCGTGATTGCGCATGAACCGCAGCAATGTGAGGGCCGGGAAGGCGCCAATGCGGTGATCGGGCGTCGACCAAATCGCCCCGCAGAATGGATAAAGATAATCATCGCGAAACTTCGCACCGAGTTTCATCTTCTCGGTCAGTCCGGCAATTGTCAGGTCCGGCCTTGCCTCGACTTCCGCCTCGGCATCCGCATTAAACCGCATGATATCGCGGATCATCAGGTAAAATCGCGGATCCGCCAGGTTACGCCGCTGCCCGAACATCGAATTGGCCGATTGCAGGGCGTATTCCGTCCGCCCGTTGTCCAGCGAGACCCCGAAGCTCATGTTGCTTCGTTCCACCGGCACGTCGAGATCGCGGAACATGGCCGTGAGGTGCGGGTAATTCACATGGTTGAAAACGATGAAGCCGGTATCAACAGGCTGATCGCCATTTTTCCCTGCAAGGACTGTTCGGGCATGGCCGCCAAGGCGTGGCGCAGCCTCGAACACCGTCACCTTGAAGTGGCGCGACAAAAGCCAAGCCGAAGCAAGGCCGGAAATTCCACCGCCGACAATGGCGATGCGAGGCGGGGCGGAAATGATCGGATCGAAGGGCATCGGGCCTCCATGTCAATTACAGACGCTTTACGGGCGGACATGGCAGCCGGATCACTCCAGCAAAAAGTTGGTGCAAAGTAATCCATTCACAATGGGCATGCGTATTGCCGGCATGGAAACTGCAATTGCACCCAACCAAGCAAAGCTCCATATACATGCGATGGCGTGGGGCAATCCTGCGAAAGCGCCCAGTTTCCCCGGCTTGAAGGGGCAGTGTACGCCGGTGACAAAACCGTTTTCCGCAAATACCCGGGATTTGCTCGCTGTAAGTGAAAGCCGCGATCGGGCGGCCTTTGGGCGGCTCTTTGACTATTTTGCGCCCCGCCTGAAAGCGATGCTGTTGCGCTCCGGATTGCGCGATGGCACCGCCGAAGATGTCGTGCAGGATGTGATGCTTGCAGTTTGGCACAAGGCGGGGCAGTTCGATCCGCACCGTGCTGATGCGGCCGGCTGGATTTACGGAATAGCCCGGAACCGGCGCATCGACATGGCCCGGCGCCGGCCACTGGCGCAGCTTGAAGAAATACCGGAAACAGAAAGCCTCGAGCCTGATGCCGCCCAGATTCTGGCCTTTCAGCAGGAAGCCAATCATCTGGCGAAGGCGCTTGCCAAGCTTGCCCCCGAACAGGTGGAAGTGCTTCGCGCCGCGTATTTCGATGACTTGTCCCACAGCCGTATCAGCGAAATGACCGGATTGCCGCTTGGCACCATCAAATCGCGCATTCGCCTTGGCCTTGAACGCCTCAGGCATGAGTTGAGAAACATCGCATCATGACAAACATCAATCATCATATCCCGGCCGACCTTATCGACGCCTACCGCGCCGGCACGGTGCCGCATGCCCTGGGCGTGGTCGTGGCCACACATTTGTCTCTCTGCGATGATTGCCGCACCAGGCTTGAAGCAGATGACATGGTCGGCGGCGCGCTTTTGAGCTGTACCGAAGTGGCGCCTTTGGACCATGGCACGCGCGACCGGATGATGGCTGCGCTGGATGGCCCGCCGCCGGCGCCCCCCATGCGCGGTTCAGATGTTTTTCCGGCGCCCGTTATGCAGGAATTGGGTGGAAAACCGCCCCGCTGGCGGATGCTCGGCGGCGGCATACGCCAGCAAATCCTGCACTCCGACAGGGATGGATCGCTCCGGCTACTTTACATTCCGCAGGGCAAGGCGGTTCCTGAACACGGACACCGCGGCCTTGAATTGACGCTGGTGCTGCAAGGCAGCTTCTCCGACAGCGCGGGTGCATTTCACCGTGGCGATGTCGAGGTGGCACATGCGGAAATCAACCACCAGCCTGTCGCTTCCCCAGGCAAGGCATGCATTTGCCTGGCCGCTACGGACGCGCCCTTGCGCTTTCGCGCTATTGTGCCACGGCTTCTGCAGCCCATGTTCCGGATTTGAGCGGTGGAATTCGCCGGAAGCCGCATCTGGATTATTGGCGCGAGCGCCGGGATTGGCGCGTCTCTTTCGCGTGCATTGTCCAGGCGCGGAGCGCAACTGATCCTTTCGGCGCGCGATGGCGAGGCGTTGGCTGAACTGGCGGCAGACTGCGGCGATGCGCAAGCTGAACCGCTGGATCTTGCGCAACCTGAAACACTTGCCGCAGCTGTGCAGCGGATTGCTCTCCAGAAGCCACTTGATGCCGTGATCTGCACGGCTGCGCTCTACGATCCGGGCCGTGTGGCGGACATTGACCCGGTGCGGGCCGAGGCAATGGTGCGGGTCAATATCCTCGGCATGTTCGATGTCGCTCGCCTTTGCCCGCCGCTTATCGGGGATGGCGGTCAATTGGTGCTGTTCGGATCTGTTGCCGGTTGGCTCGGTTTGCCGGGCGGACAACCTTATTCGGCAACCAAGGCGGCAGTGAACAATCTTGCCGAGAGCTTGGCGGCAGAATTGGCCCCGCGTGTCGCGGTTCGGTTGGTTTGCCCCGGATTTGTGCAAACCCGCCTTACCGCAAAGAACAAGTTTGCAATGCCCGCAATCATCACGCCTGATGAAGCGGCAGAAGCAGTCCTGCGCGGAATGAGCCGCCGGGGTTTCGAGATTCATTTCCCGCGCCGCTTCACGTTTGCGATGAAGCTGTTGCGGCTAATGCCCTATGCCATCGCGTTGCGCATGACGCGGCATTTGGGCTGAGGTATCAGCTCAGCCGCCCCGACATTGCGGCCACTCCCGCCCAGGCGCAAAACCCGGTCAAAAACGTTCCCCATAGGCCGTCAATGATGACCTGCTCCCAAGACCAGGCTGCCAGCGTGGCGTAGTTCGTCATCTCGTAGGTGCCGTAGCACAACAAGCCGAGAACCATGCCGCCGATCAGCGCTTGAACCGGATCATTCGCCCGCAGAGCTGGCCAGGAAACCATCCATACAAGTCCAGCGACATACGCCAGATAGAAAATCGCGGCAGGTCCCAGGCGCAAGGGATCGGCCAGCAAATGGCCAACATTGCGGTCGAACACCGGCCTGATCAAAAAGCGGATGCCTATGAAATCAAGAATCAGAAATATGCAGGTGGTGATGCCATAAAGAGCAATTGCCTGAACCATATGATTTCGCTCCAAAATCCGCAACAATCGGCGGCTATGCAACAGGCCCGGAATACCGATTGCCGGTCCGGTCTGTTGGTCCTCTGCAACTCTACGCCTGCGCCGTTGCAGCAGATCACTTTCCGCTTTCAACATGCCAATGTGCATTGCCGAATTGGCCGATTGCCCGGTTCGGGATTCCGTTCGCTTTCGAGACGGAAAGGTTTGGGTTTCTCCGACCTGCACCTTTTCGCCCCGGTGCGGGGCCGGCCTGTATGATCGGTCAACGCAACGCAAGCGGGGGCCGCAAAGGCAGCCCCCGCATGTCTATTGGATCGGGATCAGGCGCTCAGAAAAAGCCCAGCTTGTTCGGATTGTAGCTGACCAGCATGTTCTTGGTCTGCTGATAGTGATCGAGCATCATCTTGTGGGTTTCACGGCCGATCCCGGACTGCTTGTAGCCGCCAAACGCGGCGTGGGCCGGGTAGGCGTGGTAATTGTTGACCCAGACCCGGCCAGCCTCGATGGCGCGGCCGAACCGGTAGGCGCGGGTGCCGTCACGCGTCCACACGCCAGCGCCCAGCCCGTACATGGTGTCGTTGGCGATTTCCAGCGCTTCGGCCTCGTCCTTGAACGTGGTCACCGAGACGACCGGTCCAAAGATTTCTTCCTGGAAGACGCGCATCTTGTTGTGGCCTTTCAGGATGGTCGGCTGGATGTAATAGCCATTGGCCAGTTCGCCATTGAAGCGTGCCGCATCGCCGCCGGTCAGCACCTGGGCGCCTTCGTCGCGGCCGATCTGCAGGTAGGACAGGATCTTGTCATGCTGCTGCTTGGAAGCCTGCGCGCCGACCATGGTGTTCATGTCGCGCGGGTCGCCCTGTTTGATCGCATTCACTCGGGCGATGCAGCGCTCCATGAACTTGTCATAGATGTCCTCTTGGATCAGCGCACGTGACGGGCAAGTGCAGACCTCACCCTGGTTGAAGGCAAAGAGCACAAAGCCCTCGACCGCCTTGTCGAGAAAGGCGTCGTCTTCCGCCATCACGTCGGAGAAGAAAATGTTCGGCGATTTGCCGCCAAGCTCCAGCGTCACCGGTATCAGGTTGACCGTGGCGGCCTCCATGATCTTGCGGCCCGTGGCGGTGGAGCCGGTGAAGGCGATCTTGGCAATGCGCCCCGAGCGCACCAGCGCGTTGCCGGCCTCGGCGCCGTAACCATTGACCACGTTGAGCACGCCGGGAGGCAACAGGTCACCAATCATTTCCATCAGCACCATGATTGCCGCAGGCGTCTGCTCGGCAGGCTTCATGACGATGCAATTGCCCGCCGCCAGCGCCGGGGCCAGCTTCCACGCCGCCATCAGGATCGAGAAATTCCACGGAATGATCTGGCCAACCACGCCAAGCGGCTCATGAAAATGATAGGCGACGGTGTCGTTGTCGATTTCCGACATCGTGCCTTCCTGGCCGCGCAGCACGCCGGCGAAATAGCGGAAATGATCCACCGAAAGCGGAATGTCGGCTGCCATGGTCTCGCGGATCGGCTTGCCATTGTCCCAGGTCTCCGCAGTGGCGATCACTTCGAGATTGGCTTCGATCCGGTCAGCGATTTTCAAGAGGATGTTCGAACGCTCGGCAGCCGAGGTCTTGCCCCATGCGCCCTTTGCGCCGTGTGCGGCGTCCAGGGCCAAATTGATGTCGGCTGCATCGGATCGGGCGACTTCACAGACAACCGCGCCGGTGATCGGCGTGATGTTGTCAAAGTATTTTCCGTTCACCGGGGCAACGAACTTGCCGCCGATGTAATTGTCATAGCGGGATTTGAAAGGCGCCTTCAGGCCGCTGTCGATCCTGGTCATTTCGTTCATGATATTCCTCCACGTCCGGCAGGCCCCATGGCCTCGCCGTCGCGTGAAGGACTGAATGGAATGACGACGCATGTCAGCCCGGGCAATTCGGCTGACCGGTCAGGACTGTCTCAGTCCTGAGACAGTTTCAGCCGGGATTCGTCGATCCCGAGCCGTTTCATGCGGCGATAGAGCGTTGCCCGCCCCAGGCCAAGTGCGCGCGCCGCTTCCGCCACATTGCCGCCCGACCGCGTCAAGGCGCGGACAACGGCCGCAATTTCCGCGCCTTCAAGTCCCTGACCCTTGCCGCTGCGGCCGATCAGATCGACGACAGGCCGCGGCTTGATGGCGCCGGTGGCCTCCATACCGTGTTGGCGGCGCGCTTCGCGCGTGGCGCCGACCACGATATCATTGTCATCGACCGCCAAAAGCACCGCCCGCATCGGGTCATCCATGCCTGCCATGATGATGCGCTGGCGTGAGAAGGCCGCGCGAAACAGGTCGGCTTCGATCTGCCGCGCAACTTGCGTGACCATGCCCTCGATCAGCCGGTTGAACCCTTCGGTCTGATCGGCACGCGCCGACGACACATCAAGTGCGGCAACCAGCGCGCCGTCCGGGCCGAAAACCGGCGCATCGATGCAGCTCATGCCGATATTGTGCGGAAGATAGTGCTGATCGCGGTGGATGGTCACTGCCCGCCGTTCGGCCAGGCATGTTCCAATGCCATTGGTGCCCTGCACGGCCTCGCTCCAGTCAACGCCGGGCGAAAGACCCCAGGCGCGGAAGGCATCCGCATCGCCGTCGCCAAACCGGCCGTCGATCACCATGCCGTCGGCATCCGTCAGCAGCACGCCGCATCCGCAATGGCCGATCATCGCAAACAGGTCATCGAGTTTCGGAGCAGCGACAGCCAGCACACCGCCCAATTTTTCCCTGAGCGCCTTGAGCCGCTCCATGTCGGGCGCGGCCAGGCGCAGCGGCGCGGCGGGATCAATGCCGTGTTTGACGAACGACCGCTGCCACGAGGCGGCGAGCCGCGACAATGCGGCAGCCGAACCCGAGGTCACGGCTTCAATGACGCGCTCGACATGCACGTCCTGCTTTGCGATGGCGGCGTCCTCCCAAACTTCGCTCTCGCGTTTCTATCACGTTGTGCTGTTGCGCCCAAGTGCCGGACATATTGGACAATCGTACTGCCCCGGGCTTTCGGTCTGGATTTGCCGGCTCCACTTGTGAAAACCGCCACCGCCGAATCAATCCGCGCCCGTGGAATCACCGCATGGCCGGGCTGGTTTGCGGGAAAATCCGATCCGCGCATCTGCCGCCCAAACGGGCAGAACCATGTGCATTTGATGCATTTTCAGGCACTTGCCCGCTTTTCATGTGACAAGATTGCAACACGGCATTTTGAAAGCCGGCAATGCAGCGCTTTTCGCCCCTTAGTGGGTTGATCCTTGCGATTTTCATGGCAAGGGTTTGTTCCAACAGCGGCTGCAAAGCGGCGGTGACCATTTAACAGAAGACGGGCGCGTATCTGCCCAAAGGGATCCGGGGGCCGGATCCTTCAAAACCGGAGCCAAAAATGAACATCAAGACCTTCCTCCTCGGATCCGCTGCTGCTCTCGTCGCAGTTTCCGGCGCTCGCGCTGCCGACGCTGTCGTCGCTGCCGATCCCGAGCCTGCTGAATACGTCCGCGTTTGCGATGCATACGGCGCCGGCTATTTCTACATCCCGGGCACCGAAACCTGCATCAAGCTCAGCGGCCATGTCCGTTATGAGATCCTCTATGGTGCGCCTTATGGTGCCGGCACCACCGGCTTCGACAAGGAAGCCAAGGGCCGTCTGGAAATCACCACCAAGAACGAATCCGATCTCGGCACCGTGACCGGCTGGATCCGCTATGACTTCCGCCAGAATTCGTTCTGGGGCCAGTACAGCTCCAACCAGTTCTCGCTCGGCGTCGGCGGCCTCGAAATGGGCTTCCAGGACTCGTCGATGAACCGCTTCTTCGGCTACGGCGGCTTCACCGATTACGGTTCAATCCATGGCTATGGCTATGAGACCCGCCATTACATCAGCTACACCTATACCGGTGAAGCCATGTCGGCGATCATTTCGCTCGACCACGACAACGCCCTGAACTTCGTTCCGGACGTCATGGTTGGCGCCAAGGGCACGTTCGGCAAGGTCTCCGTCGGCGCCGGTATCGGCTTTGACACTTCCGCTTCGGCCCAGACGTTCCGCGCCCAGATCGGTGCGGCGCTCAACGACAAGGTCAATGTCCAGTTGATCGGCTTGTACAACAACGGCGCTTCCCAGTATTGGGGCTTCTATGCCGGCGGTTCGTACTCGCTCATCGGCAGCGTCAGCGCCAAGCTGACCGACAAGGTCTCGGTGGCCTTGGACGTCGATTACGTCCACAACGCTGCTTCGACCAACGAATGGGGCGTTGTTGCCGACGTGTCCTACCAGATCGCTCCGGGCCTTGCTGCTCTGCTCGAAATCACCAATTCAGGCAATTTCGGTGCTGCCACCCGCACCACCGGCGGCATGCTGCGCTTCGAACGTTCGTTCTGATCGCCAGCCTCTGACATCAAAGAGAACCCCGGCGGAAACGCCGGGGTTTTTTGTTGCCTGAATTTCATTGTGGCGGACTGAGTCCGGTTCACGGATTCGCGGCGTGGCGTACGCGCCGGTTTGCACGCCAACCAGTCCTGCCCGTTTTGCCGGATTAATCAGATTGCTTGGCGCACGCTTTGCACAAAGCGCCGGGCTTGCTTGGCGGAATCGCCCATCGGCTGCGCTGCCGCCAATAGCGCTGGCCAGTCTTGGCCCGGAAAATCCCGCGCCGCCAGAAAAAGCAGCGCTTGTCCGGTTGCGGTGGCCTCCGCACACATGGCCTTCACCCTGGCTTGGGCTTCTGGCCGACCCATTCGTCCGGCCAAGGCAAAGCTCAGCGCCTCGGCATGTATCAGCCCGCTGCCATCGTTCAGAGCCGCCGCCATTCTTTCGGCCTGTGGCGAGATCTGCCCGGTGAGTTCGCAAGCCAGCGCCAGCGCCCGTCCGGTAGAAATGCACATTTGCGGCAGGGTCAGCCATTCGGAAAACCAGGCGGCGCCATCACGGTTCTGCCGGTGCGCGCCCTGCATCAACGCGGCAAGGCCCGCATTGTGCCGTCCAAGCGCGGCAAGCACCGACGGTCCGACCGGGTTCTGCTTCTGCGGCATGGTCGACGAGCCGCCCGAGCCGGCTAGCGTCACCTCGCCAATGCCAGATTGCGTCATAAGGATGAGGTCTTCGCCCATCTTACCAAGGCTTGCGCCAAGCCCGGCCATCCATGCGGCAAATTCGGCCACGGTTTCGCGCTCCGAATGCCAGCTGTGTCCAGGATCTCCCAGCCCGAGCAGTGCTGCCAGCCGCGCCCGCACCGCGCCGCCCTCCGGTCCCATGGCCGACAGCGTGCCGGC
>JBATMU010000347.1:0-3060 GCA_049289995.1 Rhizobiaceae bacterium
TTCGGAAAACGGCCGTGCGCTCATGCATCCCGGTTCGGTCATGCTTGGCAATCATGGCGCCTGTTATGCCTGCGGCCATGAACATGGCGTCGGCGACCGCTGTCTGTCGCTGTCCGTTTCCCCGGACCTGTTTGGCGAAATTGCCGCTGCGTCGGGCGCCGGTGCCGGTTTCCGCTTTCCATTTGGCAAATGGACGCCGGACGGGGCGTTGATGGCTCAATCCGCGCTGTTGAGCGCTACAGGACATGAGCCGCTGTTGGCGGAGGAGCGTATATTGTCCTTTGCCGCCGGAGCGATCCGCAGCCTTGCTGGCTCAACCGCGCGATTGCAAGCGGTATCGGCCGGCGACATGCGCCGGATCGCCCGCGTGCTTCGCCATATCGAACACGCTGCCAGCGAGCCCTTGTCACTCGACCGGTTGGCGGCAATTGCCGCGCTCAGCAAGTTCCATTTTCTGCGCGTGTTCCGGCGGGTCACCGGCAAAACGCCTTATCAGTTCGTGACAGAATCGCGCCTGACACGCTGTGCCGAAGCGCTGGTTTCGACGCGTGAACCCGTTTCGCGTATTGCTTTCGCCACCGGATTTGGCGACTTGTCCACCTTCAATGCCGCATTCCGCGCGCAGTTCGGCGATTCGCCAATGGCTTTCCGCCGCAAATACGGGTGACGATGTGACTGTCCGGCCTCAGGGCATCCTTTCCGGTTTCAAAACAGGAACACGTCTGTGAGCCCCCGCCTGCTCGGCATTGGCGGCGCCCATTCCGACCGGCTTGGCCGGGTTGGCGGACCTTTCATACCCGGCGCGTCCAACCCCGGCGCAATGCGTGAAACCACCGGCGGCGGCGTTTTCAATGCGCTGAGGACCGCCATGCGGCTGGATGTGTCGGCAAGCCTGATATCGGTGCGCGGCGGCGATGCGGCCGGGCAAAGCGTAGAGGCGGCGCTGCAGGCTTCCGGCATTGCCGATGGCTCGGCGGTCTTTCTCGACCGCCGCACCGCCAGCTATACCGCCATTCTCTCGCAAGACGGCGATGTGATCGCAGCCCTTGCCGACATGGCCATTTACGACGCCCAGTTTGCGCGCAGCCTGAGGCGCAAATCCGCCCGCACCCTGCTGGCGGCGGCGGACGCGGTCATCATCGACGCCAATCTGCCGGAGGCGGCAATCGCCCAGGTCTTTGACCGCGCGCCGGTGCATGCCATCGCCGTCTCGCCAGCCAAGGCGGTGCGGCTGCGTGGCTATCTCGGTCAACTGGAAACCCTGTTCATGAACAGGCGCGAGGCGGCGGCATTGACCGGACTTGCTGAAAACGCCGATGCTTCTGCATTGATTTCCGCGCTGAGCGCGCTGGGCTTGCGCCAAGGCGTGATTACAAATGGCGCAGGCCCGGTGGCGGCGTTCAGCGGCGCTGGCACTCTCAGCCTTATCCCGCCGCCAACCTCAACCCCGGAGGACGTGACCGGCGCCGGCGATGCGCTGGCCGGTGCGGCTGTTGCAGCGCTTGCCAATGGAATGGCATTTGCCGAAGCGCTGCGGCGCGGAATTGCCGCCGCCACGCTTGCCCTGCGCCATGCAGGAGCCGCGGCCGATTTCACACCGGCGGAGTTTTCCGCCATGCTGGACCGCATCGGCCAGCCCACTGCAAATTGAAGGAAAAGGCCATGGACTTTGCACCTGATATCGAAGCCGCCGTTGCTGAGGCGCTGTCCGCCGGCAGACCAGTGGTGGCGCTCGAAAGCACGATCATCACCCACGGCATGCCCTGGCCGGACAATGCCGCCATGGCGGCAAGGGTGGAAGACATCATTCGCGCCGAGGAAGCGGTTCCGGCAACCATCGCGGTCATGCAAGGCCGCCTCAAGATCGGCCTGACCGAGGGCGAACGGCAGGATCTGGCCCAAACGAAAGGCGCCATGAAGCTGTCGCGCGCCGACCTGGCCTATGCGCTGACCGAGGGCCTCACCGGCGGCACAACGGTTGCCGCCACCATGATCGCCGCACAACTGGCCGGCATCAAGGTGTTCGCCACAGGCGGCATTGGCGGCGTTCACAAGGGCGCGGAGATGAGTTTCGACATTTCTGCCGATCTGGACGAATTGGCCCGCACGCCGGTGATCGTGGTGTCAGCCGGGGCCAAGGCCATCCTCGACATTCCGAAAACGCTGGAAGTGCTGGAAACGCGCGGCGTGCCGGTCGTTGCGCTTGGTCAGGACGCCATGCCGGCCTTTTGGTCGCCCGATTCGCCGTGGAAGGCCCCGCTGCGGCTCGATGATGCCGCGGCCATCGCCCGATTTCAGCACATGCGCGAGGCCATGGGCATTTCCGGCGGCATGCTGGTGGCCAACCCGGTGCCAGCGGCCGACGCCATTCCGTTTGACGCGATGGCAGTTCACATCACCGCTGCGCAACAGGCTTGTGAAAAAAACGGCGTGACCGGCAAGGCCGTCACGCCGTTCCTGTTGGGCAAAATCCTCGAACTGACCAGCGGGGCGAGCCTGAAAACCAATATTGCGCTGGTCGAAAACAACGCAAGGCTGGCGGCAAAAATCGCCGGCGCGCTGGCGGCCTGATCAGGTCAGCGGCGCAAGCTGGATTTCAACGCGGCGGTTCTGGGCGCGGCCCGAAGCATTGGCATTCGAGGCGATCGGCGAGCCTTCGCCAAAGCCCTGCACATAGAAGCGGCGGCCATCGACGCCCTTGCCGTTGAGATAATTGGCGAC
This sequence comes from Rhizobiaceae bacterium, assembly GCA_049289995.1. Lineage (GTDB taxonomy): Bacteria > Pseudomonadota > Alphaproteobacteria > Rhizobiales > Rhizobiaceae > JBATMU01. The sequence goes on from JBATMU010000347.1 coordinate 2,722, forward strand.
CGACAGCGCCCGGCGCTTGGAAAGGTCAAGATTATAGGCGTCATCGCCGGTCGAATCGGTGTGGCCTGCCACGTCGACCACAGTCTGCTTGTATTTGTTGAGCACCAGCGCCACCGAATTCAGCACCGGATAGGCCGAACCCTTCACCTGGTCCTGATCGGTGGCGAATGTGACGTTTTCGGGCATGTTCAGGATGATGTTGTCGCCATTGCGGCTGACCGAAACGCCGGTGCCCTGCAATTCGGCGCGAAGCTCGGCTTCCTGCTTGTCCATGGCCACCCCGATGGCGCCGCCCGCCAGCGCGCCGATGCCCGCCCCGATCAGCGCATTGCGCCGGTC
>JBATMU010000348.1:0-2483 GCA_049289995.1 Rhizobiaceae bacterium
GCGACCTCATTTTCCTGTCCACCCACGAGCCTTGTTCGCTGTGCCTGTCGGCCATCACCTGGACCGGGTTCGACAATTTCTGGTATCTTTTCAGCCACGAGGACAGCCGCGATTCCTTCGCCATCCCGCACGACCTGAAAATCCTCAAAGAGGTCTTCACCCTGGAGCCGGGCGGCTATAACCGCGAAAATGCCTTCTGGAAAAGCGCCTCGATCACCAAGCGGATTGCCGCCTTGGACGAGCCGGAAAGGTCGCGGCTTTCCGCGCGGGTTGCCGCCATGTCGGAACGCTATGCCGCCCTGTCATCCCAATATCAGGATCACAAGCGCGACAACGCCATTCCATTGAACTGAAATCAAAACCTGCAGATCAAGCGGCGCGGTCGGCAATAGCCGCGCGGTCTTCCATCTCGTCGCGCACGACGCCCACATCATAGCCTTCGCGGGCAGCGATTGCCGTCACCGCTTCGACGCCGAGCCGCGGTGCGGCCCATTGCGCCCACAGCAGCGTGCAGCGCGTGCCGGTCCGGCAATAGAACAGCACCGGCTCTTCGGCATTGGCCGCCAGCGCCACAAAAGCGTCCACCTTATCCTCGTCGGTCACTTCATAGCCGCGCAGCGGCAGGTAATGATAGACAAGGCCGTGTGCTTCCGCGAGATCGCGCGCCACGTCGCTCGGCAATTGCTCGGGCGCTTCGCCATCCGGACGGTTGTTGACAATCGTACGGAAGCCGAGCCGGGCGATCTCGGCAAAATCCTCGGCGACCAGCTGCGGGGAAACCGAAACACCGCTTTCCAGTGTCTTGAACTTTGCCATTCCGGTCTCCCGTGTTCCGCAGCCCGCAACGGGCTTTTTGCATGAAGGGACTATAGCCGAAAATGGCCGTATTGGACAGGATGGAAGGAAAATATACTCAGTATTGCTGAAATTTAAGGATGTTCCGCCAAATCATTCGCATCCAAATGCGAAATGGTAGAATATTTTTTCATAAACCGTCCGAAGCGCAAAAACCGGGAACAGCGCACCTGATGCGAAAAGCAGCAATTTCGCAGGCACGGCGGCCCGTTTCGGCCGCCGTGCGGGATCTCTCAGCCGATATGGATCCACAGGCCGATTTCACCGAATCCCGTCATCGGGTCGAAGGCCGGCCCATAAAATTCGATCATGTCGAAAGGACCTGCCTGGCGCAGGCCAAGCCGGGGCAGTTCATGCGCAAAAATCGACATTGTCGCCGCCCTGATGGCCGAGACATGGCCCTTGAGCGTGAATTTCGCCAGGCGCATGGCGGGTAGGATGACGGTTTCAAGTTCGCCCTGCGCTTCAAGGCCCGCACCGTCGCGCACGGCGCAGGAATAGGCCAGCGTCTCGCCGTTTGGCGATGCATTGCGGACAATGCCGAAAGCGCCGCCGACCTTGCTGCGGTCGAGACCGGCAAGATGCGGCATGAAATGCTGCCATTGGCCGGGGATGCCCGAGATGGCGTCAATGGCGTAACTTCGGGTCAGGCCGACATAGCGGGCGGATGGCAAGTCAGTGATTTCCGGTGTGCCGAACGGCACGCGTTGGGGGGCGTTCATGCGGATTGGCTCCACGAGCTTCAGCGTTGAAACGTCGCGCGACTGGCGGACAAGCTCGGGATTGACCCCGAATTGCCGCCGGAAGGCGCGGGTGAACGCTTCGTGCGAGGCATAGCCTGCCGCGTTGGCGACCGGCAGAATTTCCGTGTCGCTTGCGGCCAGCATCCGGGCGGCTTCACTCAACCGGCGGCCGCGCAGATAGGCCGACAAGGTCGAACCTGCCGCGTCGGCAAACAGCCGCGTGATGATGAAACGCGACAGGCCGGTTTCCGCGGCAATATCGGCCACGGATGGCGCTTGTCCCAATCGGGTCTCAACCAGCCAGACGATTTGCTCCACCGGGTTCATGGCATGTCCTCGCACTCAGCAAAGGCAGGAAACCACATTGGCGCCGCCGCCATTTGATCGTTTGTGCGGGCTGATCAGTCCAAACGTTCGGCAGTTGATGCGCCGGCGATCACTTCCTACCGTTTCGCTTTCACCGGCTTTGCCGCCCTGGCCTTCGCCGCCGCTGCCGAAACCGGCGCCGTCTTGCCGAGCGCCTTCACATAGTTCTTGTGCAGTTCGCCCGCGCCCCAACCTTTGCCTTTGTTGGTCTTCGCCAATGCCGCCATGATCGCCACGAGGTTTTCGTCGCGGATGGCTTCAAGTTCGCGGATCGACCATTTGCCGGACTGCTCATCCGATTGCCCGGCGATCAGATCGACCAGTTCGTCATTGAATTCCGGCACATCGGTCAGCTTGGTCCATGGCCATTTCAGGCAGGGGCCGAACTGGGCCATGAAATGGCGCATGCCCGCCTCGCCGCCGGCAATGCGGTAAACCTGGAACAGGCCCATCTGCGCCCAGCGGATGCCAAAACCGTAGCGGATGATGTCATCCAGCTCCTCGACCGTGGTGATGCCG
>JBATMU010000349.1:0-28043 GCA_049289995.1 Rhizobiaceae bacterium
GTGTCAGGACAAGCGCCAGCTGCGGTCCGTAGATAAAAAAGCCGGCGCCAAGCTGGGCGGCGCCAGTTTGTGAAAACGTCGCCTTGTCGTCAGCAAGGGTTGGCTGAAGCGAGAAAATCGTGCCGATCGACACGTTGGTGTCGATGTTGGACGAGCCGTCGAGAGGGTCAATGGCAATGGCGACGCGCGCTTCCGGGTTGAGCAGGACAGGCTCGCTCAGTTCTTCCGAAGCATACCAAGAGATCGGCGCGGCGCGGGAAGCGGCGAGGAAGATTTCGTCGGCGTGAACATCCAGTTCCTTCTGGATGTCGCCATCGGCATTGGCGCTGCCCTTTGCCGCGGCAAAAGCCGCGCCCATGGCGCCTTCCGATATGGTCTTGCGGATTTGCAGCGCTGCACTTGCGAGGCTGCGGACGGTCGCAGCTATGTCGGCGCGCAGCGGATCGCCGCCAGTTTCAAAAGACGCAAGATAGGCGTCAAGTGTTGATGCAGCCATGTTATCCTCCCGCGACGTTTCCTCTCGGCGCAAGGGGACAAGGCAGGATTCCGATTGCCAAGTAAAATTTAATATCTTTACAATTAAGATAAAAAAAACTAACCGAATGCCATGAAAAACATCAGCCTCAGGCAGTTGCGGGCCATTCCGGCAATCCAGGCGGCTGGCACAATATCCAATGCCGCCAAGGCCTTGGGCCTGACGGGACCGGCAGTGACGCTGCAATTGCGCCAGCTGGAAGACGAATTCGGAACCCCCCTGTTTGACCGCACCACCCAGGGCATGCGTCTGACTGACGCAGGCCGCGCCGTGCTGGAAACCGCCAAGGCGGTGGAGGAGCGGCTGGCAAGCCTCGTTCAGGAGATCGATTCCATCCGCGGTGCGCGCACCGGCAAGCTCAGGCTTGGCGTTGTCTCGACGGCAAAATACTTTGCGCCACGGCTGATTTCGGGATTCTTGAAAGAGCATTCCGACGTTCAGCTTGATTTGACCGTTGGAAACCGGGCCAAAACGCTGGAGGCGCTCAGGGAGCATACCGTCGATATCGCGCTGATGGGACGGCCGCCGCGCGACTTTCCGGTCAAGGCCATGGTCTTCGGCGATCATCCGCTGGTCATCATTGCGCCTGCCGGCCACAAGCTGGCCAAAAAGCGCGGCATATCCAAGGAAGCACTGGCTCGGGAGCCGTTTCTGGTGCGCGAAAAAGGTTCCGGCACACGAATGTCGCTGGAGCTGTTTTTTTCGGAAATTCCGGAAAAGAACGACAATTTGGGATCGGTGCTCGATTCCAACGAGACCATCAAGCAATCGGTCATTGCCGGTTTGGGCATTGCGTTCATCTCTGCCCATACGATCGAACAGGAATTGCAACTCGGCCGTTTGGTGATCCTCGATGTTGAAGGCATGCCGATCCGCAGGCAGTGGTATTCGGTCTCACGGGCCGATCATCTGCCGACGCCGACCATGGCGGCATTCAATGATTTCCTGTTCCACCACGGTCCGTCCTATTTGCCGCTCATCGACATGCCCTATCCGGAATCAGCCTATCAGGGCTGAACAGCACCTTTCCCTCCGGCTCAAAGCCACATAGTGTTTGCTGAATATGATTTCGCAATTGGGAGGTTGGGAATGACCGGACTGTCACGGCGCACTTTCATTGCGGGTGCGGGAGCCTGTATTTTATCGGGTGTCCAAGCCGGGCGCGCATTTGCATTTTCAAAAATGCAGGTCGGTGACGGCGAACTCACGGTGGTCAGCGATGGCGGCCTGATGCAACCGCTCAAGGCCACCTATCCCGGCGTTGATGAGGGTGAACTGAAAGCGCTGCTCGCCGCAAACAGCTTGCCAATCGACATGCTCAAGCCGGATTGCAATGTGACATTCCTGAAGCGCGGCGACCGGTTGATCGCCTTCGATGCCGGGGCAGGGGCCAATTTCATGGCGTCCGCAGGCAAGCTTGCCGCAAACATGGCAGAAGCAGGCATTGATCCGGCGGCGGTAACCGATGTGATCTTCACCCATGCCCATCCCGATCATCTGTGGGGCATCCAGGATGAATTCGACGAATTGCTGTTTGCCAATGCCGCCTACCGGATAAGCCAGGCGGAATGGGATTTTTGGTCGTCACCGGATGCCATGAACAACGTGCCCGAGGAGCGCAAAGCCTTTGTGGCAGGCGCGCAGAACCGGTTTGGACTTATCAAAGAGCGGATCAGCTTTTTCAAGCCGGGCGACGAGGTTGCGCCCGGTGTGGAGGCGGTCGACACCAATGGCCATACGGCAGGCCATGTCTCGTTCATGGTGCATGGCGGGGAAGGCGCGATGATTGTCGGCGATGCCATCGCCAGTCAGTTCATTTCACTGGAAAAACCGGATTGGCCGACAGCGTCCGATCATGATCCGGAGGCTGGCATCAAGACAAGGCTGAAGCTGCTTGACCGCCTGGTTTCGGACAAGAGCCGGGTGATCGGCTACCATTTTGTCCATCCGGGCGCAGGGCGCATTGAACGCAAGGATCTCGCTTTCCGGCTGGCGGCGGACTGAACGGCTCAGCGCGCCGCCGCGCCGGATTTCCGGCTGAAAGCAGCGAGCAGCGAACCTTCGATCAGGTAGGACAGGCCGAGCCGCGCCCCGAGCGCAATGGAGGCAAGGACTATTGGAGCGGATATCGTCAGAAGCGACATGGCGCTCACACCCTGACCGATGGTGCAGCCCGCAGCCAACACGCCGCCTGTGCCCATGAAAAACCCGCCTGCCAGATGCCGCCCCAATTCCTTGGCGTCATCACAGGCCTCAAGCCGCATGTCCTTGGCCCGCCAAGCGCTGAGCGCTGATCCGGCCAGCACGCCAAACACCATGCCGACGCCATAGTCGGCATGAAAAGGCGTGGCGATCAGCATTTGAATGACGTCTCCCAAGGGCTGGACGAAGGACGCAGATTCAACCTGCACTGGCTCGAAAGCGTTTCGGGAAGCCCAAGAGGTAATCAGCCAGCCTGCCGATACGGTCAGCCCAATGGCGACGCCCGATGAAATACGGACTTTGCTGCGGCGGAATTTTGCATTGCCGAAAATCAAGGCCAGCGCCAATCCCGCAATGGCGGCGATCAAGGGAAGACGAACCCATTCCCCGGCATAGAAGGCGGCGAGCGACGGCAGCGATTGGTCGCCGGAAAAAGCGAGGCTGACGGCGGCGGGCTCGACCAACCAGTAGCGAAGGTCCGACAGAACGCCTTTCTGGATGGCCAGCGCCGACAGGGCAATCATGATGACGACGATCAGCGAGCGCAGGCTGCCGCCGCCGATCCGCACCAGCGCACCAAAACCACAGGTGCCGACCAGCGCCATGCCGATGCCGAACACTACACCGCCGATGACGGCTGCCGTCAGGCTGAAGCGCGGGAACAGATAAAAACTCTGTGAAACGTCGATCCAGCCCAGAAATGACATGGATTGCGTGGCGAGGATTGCTGTGGCGCCGGCCAAAAACCATGTCCGCAAGCCCGATGCGTCATCAGCATACCAATAGCGCTCAAAAGCGCCCATCGTGCAGAAATGCGCGCGCCGCGCCGCATAACCCATGACAAGACCGGCCAGTATGCCCATGACCGGAAGGAACAATGGCGATGAAGCGATGGCGGTTTGCACGCCACAGGTTCGTCTGCAGGTGCGTTGCTGTCAAGCGGGTGAAAAGGGCGCCTATTCCGGCTTGCGGACAGGCGCGCAGAAGAAATCGTAAAGGGTGCCAATGATCGAGGAGACTTCGGCGCTGGCGATCGAATAATAGACAGTGCGGCCATCGCGCCGCGTATTGACCAGCCCATCAGCGCGCAGGCGGGCCAATTGCTGCGAAACGGCAGCTTGCGGCATTTGCAGCGTGTCTTCGAGCGCGGTGACGGAGCGTTCGCATTCCGACAGCAGGCACAGGATCAGCAGGCGGCTTTCATGCGACATGGCCTTGAGGAGGTCGCTGGCCTTGCGGGCCTGCTGAAGCAGAATATCGAATTCCTGCTCGGTGTAAGTCTCGGCCAGCTTCGGCAGTCCCATGGTCGAATCCAATGCGCTTAATGTCACCGCGCCGCCTGAGGCGACAATGGCGCTTATAGGCTGCTTATTGGGGATTTCAAAGCTGTTTTCGCCCATTTCATTGCACCTTTTCCAGAATCTCGCCGATCCTGAACCAGAAAAATTCGTCGCCCGGATAGCCGCGCAGCCTGCCCATTTCGACCCCATCGGCCACAACCACGAATGTCGGCGTGAACCGCTCTTTGGTAATGCCCGCAAGATCGGCAGGCCAGGGGGAATTGATATCGACGCGGCGCAGCGGGGCCTTGCGGCCTTCGGCGGTTTTGGGCCAGCCAGGAGCAATCTCGGCATTGAAGCGGGCGCACCATGCGCAACCGGTCTGTTCAAGCATGATCAGCTCGGCGGCCCCAGCAGTCCGGTTTGCAGCCAAAGCGGCGAGGGCGGTGAATGCAAAGAGTGCGGTCCGGAGCATCATTGCGGTTTTCCATCATGGCCCGTTGCAACACATAGCATTCGATGCATACAATCTGCCAGCCTGCTTTTTGCCGCACACCGAAAAAAATGGCGGCGCAAATGGCAATGGCACTTGGCGACCGGGGAGGACGGGATGCTTGAACAAAGTCTGGGCGGGGCGCTGCTGGCCGGCATCCTGTCATTCCTGTCACCCTGCATTTTGCCCATTGTGCCGCCCTACCTGGCGTGGCTCGCGGGTGTGAGCTTTGAGGAGTTCAAATCCGACAGCCCGCCGGCGAAAATCAAGGCGCGAATCGTGCTGTCGGCCTTTGTCTTTGTTCTAGGCTTCTCCACGGTGTTCATTGCGCTCGGGGCCACGGCAAGCGTAATCGGCAAGACGATTGCCCAATACTTCGATGTGCTGTCGCTGATTGCCGGCGGCGTTCTGGTCATCATGGGCCTGCACTTCATGGGCCTGTTCAAATTGTCATTCCTGATGCGTGAAGCCCGGGTGCAGGTAGCCAAGCGCCCGGCAGGACTGATCGGCGCCTATGTGGTCGGATTGGCGTTCGCCTTTGGCTGGACGCCCTGTGTCGGGCCGGTTTTAGCGGCAATCCTGTTCGTGGCCGGGTCGGAAGGAACGGCGTTGCGCGGCGGCATGCTGCTGGCGGCCTATTCGCTCGGCATCGGCGTGCCGTTCCTGATCGCCGCAGCGTTTGCCGGGCCGTTTCTGGCATGGTCGCAGCGCGCACGCGCCTCCATGCACCGGATCGAATTCATCATGGGCCTTTTGCTGGTTGTCACCGGCGTGCTGTTCATGACCGGCCAAATGTCGGCCATTTCCTATTGGCTGCTCGAAACATTCCCCATTTTCCAACAGATCGGATAGGTTTTCGCCATGCTGAGGATGCTTTTTGCTGCCCTGGTCGTGCTGTTTTCCAACACCGCCATTGCCTCGAAAATGGGCGATGACGGCATTCACAAGGAAGACTGGTTTTCGATCACCTTTCGCGACGTGGCCGAAGACATCGCTGCAGCAAAGGCCGAGGGCAAGCGGCTGGTCATCGTGTTCGAGCAGCGCGGCTGCATTTACTGCGCCCAGATGCACGAAAAGATCCTCAGCGATCCGGAAGTGCGCGATTACATCCAGGCCAATTTCAAGGTGGTGCAATACAATCTGTTTGGCGATGAAGAGGTCACTGACCTCGATGGTTCGGTGCTGACGGAGAAGACTGCAGCCCGCAAATGGGGCGTGGTGTTCACGCCGACCATGATATTCATGAAAGAAAACGCCGAAGGCAAAAGCGCCTCGGAAGCCGCCGCAGTGGTCATGCCGGGCGCGTTCGGCAAGTGGACTTTTCTCAACATGTTCAAGTGGGTGCGCGAAAAGGGCTATGAAGGGGAAGAGCACTTTCAAGCCTATCATGCCCGCATCATCATGGAGTTGCGTGCGGCGGGACGAATTGACGCAGAGTAGGCGAAAACAAACCTGACGGGCCAAAAACATTCAAACATTGCAATTTTTGCATTGCACCCCGTTTCATTCTTGTTATGGTTCTTGTTGATTGGGAGATCCCGGGGAAAAATTCCCCGGAACTGCAGAGGGGAGGAGACCTCATGACCAAGCTTCGTGCTTTGGCCGTGGCTGCTGTTGCGCTGTATTCCGCAACTGCCATGGCGGGAGAAATTGCACCCGCCGACGTAAAAATCGACGATCACAAGGTTGCTGAATCCGTTTCCGGTGCACCCGGCAATGCCGAGGAAGGCGCCAAGATTTTCAAGGATGCCAAGGGTGGCAATTGCCTTGCCTGTCACGCCAACAAGGCGCTGATCAAGGACCTGTTTCACGGCAATGTCGGGCCCGCCCTTGATGGCGCCGGGACCCGCTATGCCCCCGAGCAGATCCGGGCGATCCTGGTCAATTCCAAGGCTGTTTTCGGACCGGAAACGACCATGCCGGGCTTCTATTCGCTCGAAGTCGGGGCCAACGTCCGCAAGGATCTGGTCGGCAAGACCGTTCTGACGGCCCAGCAGGTTGAAGATGTCGTGGCCTACGTGTCCACGCTCAAGGAATAGGGATGAACACCATGCAGATGAACAGACGACAGGCCCTTATGCTCGGGGCGGCAGCCTTCACCTTTGCAGGGCCGGCGCTGCGTCAGGCCGGCGCCGCGCCGGAAGACGCTGAAAAGCGGCTGATGGAATTCACCGGCGGCAAGGCTCCCGAGGCAGGCAAGATTTCGCTGACAGCACCGGAAATTGCCGAAAACGGCAATACCGTTCCGCTTTCTGTCAAGGTGGAAAGCCCGATGACGGCCGAAAGCCATGTAGCCGCGGTCATGATCATTTCCGAAGGCAATCCGAGCGCGGAAGTCATCACCTTCAATTTCACGCCGATGAGCGGCGCCGCCTCGGCGACAACGCGCATTCGCCTGGCCAAGACCCAGAATGTGATTGCCGTCGCCAAGATGAACGATGGCAGCGTGTTCATGGACAAGAAACAGGTCAAGGTCACCATCGGCGGCTGCGGCGGCTGATTGCTTATTGGGAGTATTGAAAATGGCTGAATCAAAACCGCGCGTCAAAGTTCCTGCGACGGCTGCCAAGGATGAGGTGATCACCATCAAGTCCCTCATCAGCCACGATATGGAATCGGGGCAGCGCAAGGATGCAGAAGGCAAGGTCATCCCTCGCAAGATCATCAACAAGTTCACCTGCGAATTCAACGGCGCACCGGTGTTCTCCTGCGATATCGGGCCGGCCGTTTCGGCCAATCCGTATATCGAATTTACGGCAAAAGTCGCCGAAAGCGGCAAATTCAAGTTCTCATGGGTGGATGATGACGGCACCGTCTATTCTGACGAGCAGCCCATTGAGGTGAAGTAAGCGCGCTTTTGGATGATTTTCCGCGCAAGCGGGTAGCTGGGAGGAGCTATAGTGACACACAAGATCAAGATAATGGCTGCGATGATCGCAGCAAGTGCCGGGCTGATTGGCAGCGTCTGCGCCGATCCGGTTGACGAAAAGCTGTTGATCGATGGCGTTGAAATGATCACCAAGGCCAAAGCGCCGGAAGGTTATCCGTTTCCGGAAGTGCTTTCGGGCTGGCTGTTCCGTGAGGCCGAGACCCGGGCGCTGGAAATGGACTCGTTCCAGAATCCGGCCATGCTTGCGGTCGAACTTGGCGCCGAAATCTGGAAGCGCTCAGAGGGTGCCGCCGGCAAGTCCTGTGAATCCTGCCACGGCAACGCCGCTGACAGCATGAAGGCGGTCGGCGCAAGCTATCCGAAATGGAATGAGAAGGCCGGCAAGCCCCAGAATGTCGAGCTTCGCGTCGAGGATTGCCGCGTCAACCAGATGAAGGCCGAGCCTTTCAAGTTCGATTCCGCCGAGCAGAAGGCGTTGACGGCCTATATCAAGTATCAGGGTCTCGGCGCGCCGGTCGGTATCGACCTGAAGGCCGGCGACATGCAGAGCTGGTGGGAAAAGGGCAAGACCACCTATTACACCCGCTTTGGCCAGCTCAACATGTCCTGCGCCACCTGCCACGAAGCAAATGTCGGCCACATGATCCGCGCCGACCATCTCAGCCAGGGCCAGATCAACGGCTTCCCCGCGTACCGGCTGAAGGATGGCTTGAACTCGGTCCACGGCCGTTTCCGCGGCTGCATCCGCGATACGCGCGCCGAAATGCCCAAGGGTCTGTCGGACGAGCTGCTGGCGCTTGAGGTCTATGTGACCTGGCGCGGCACCGGCCTTTCGGTGGAATCGCCGTCCGTACGTCACTAGCATCGGTTTCCGGCACTCGCCGGATTCCCAATTCAATTCCCCGCAACATTTGCAGTCATGCAAATGATTGCGGGGCCTTGACCGGAGAGAAGCGTGTTTTCACGGCGTGATTTTCTGCAATTTGCGGCGGTGACGGCCGCCATTTCCGGATTTTCATCCGGCCTGACGCGCGCCGCCGCACAGCAGAAACTCAGCCAGCAGGATCTCCTCAAGTTCGACAGCAAGGGCCAGGTGACGCTGCTGCATCTGACCGACATTCACGCCCAGCTCAAGCCGGTCTACTTCCGGCCGCCGTCGGAAAATTTTGGTGTCGGCGCGTTCGAGGGCATTCCGCCGCATCTGGTCGGCGAAAAATACCTGTCGCATTTCGGAATTCCGGCCGGCAGCGCGCTGGCCTATGCCCATACCATGGTCGATTACGTGGCGATGGCGCGTGCCTATGGCAAGCTTGGCGGGCTCGACCGCACGGCGACGCTCATCAAGGCGATCCGCGCCGAACGCGGTGATGACAAGGTGATCCTGCTGGACGGCGGCGACACCTGGCAGGGCTCCTATTCGGCACTGAAAACCAATGGCCAGGACATGGTCGACTGCATGAAACTCCTGAAGCCCGATGCCATGGTCGGCCATTGGGAGTTCACGCTGGGCGAGGCCCGCGTCAAGGAAATCATCGATACGATGGGCTATCCTTTCCTTGCCAGCAATGTGTTTGACGCGGAATGGGACGAGCCGGTTTTTGAAAACACCATCATGCTCGACAAGGGCGGGGTGCGGGTCGCCATCATTGGCCAGGCCATGCCCTATACTCCGATCGCCAATCCGAAATGGATGTTTCCGAAATGGTCGTTCGGCATTCGGCCGGAAGTGCTGCAGGCCAATGTCGACAAGGCGCGGGCCGATGGCGCGCAGGTTGTGGTTGTCCTGTCGCACAATGGATTTGACGTAGACCAGAAGCTCGCCACGATACTGACCGGCGTCAATGTCATCCTGACCGGCCATACCCATGATGCGGTGCCGCGCGCCATCGAAATCGGCAAGACGCTGGTGCTGTCTTCAGGTTCGCATGGCAAGTATCTCGGCCGGATCGACCTTGACGTGTCAGGCGGTGAAGTGACCGGTTATTCCTCCGGCCTCATTCCGGTCTTTGCCGATGTAATCGAGCCGGACAAGGAGATGGCGGCAAAAATTGCCGAGGTGCGGGCGCCGTTCGAAGCCGAGACCAGCCGGGTGATCGGCAAGACCGAGGGCATGCTCTACCGCCGCGGCAATTTCAACGGAACATGGGATGACCTGATCTGCGCGGGCCTGATTGAAGAGCGCGATGCCGAAATTTCGCTCAGCCCGGGATTCCGCTGGGGTTCCACGCTGCTGCCGGGCGACGACATCACGGTAGACGATCTCTATAACCAGACCGCCATGAGTTATCCCAATGCCTACCGGCTGAATTTCACCGGCGCGCAGATCAAGGACATCCTTGAAGATGTCTGCGACAATCTCTTCAATACAGATCCGTTTTTCCAGCAGGGCGGCGACATGGTCCGTGTCGGCGGCATGGGCTACACCTGCTCGCCGAAGGCCTCTATCGGCAGCCGCATTTCCGACATGACGGTGCTGAAAACCGGCGAAGCACTTGATCCGGCCAAATCCTATGTGGTTGCAGGCTGGGCCTCGGTCAACCAGGGCGTCGAAGGCCCCGCCATTTATGACCTCATGGAAAAGTTCATCGCCGGCAAGGGCGCCATCAACCAGCCGGTGAGTGAAACGGTGAAAGTGGAGGGCATGTGAGCCCGGATTCTGCTGACAAGGCCGGCCCGGCCCGCCGGACTATCGTCAGGCAGCGGCGGTGCTTTTCCGCCGCAGGCAGCTTTGGGAGGAGCGGTCTGGCATGAAGTTTACAGGGATTTTGGCAGGCATTTGCCTGGCCGCGTCAGTGCTGGCTCCTGCGATGGCCGCCGATCTGGATGGGCAGGCACTATTTGGCCAGTGCAAGTCCTGCCATCAGGTCGGCAAGGATGCACGCAACACGATCGGCCCGCATCTTGACGGTTTGTTCGGCCGCACGGCTGGCAGCAACGAAGGATTTTCCTATTCGAAGGCAATGAAGGAAAAGGGTGCGGGCGGGCTGAAATGGGATGCCGCCGCGCTCAATACATTCCTTGAAAAGCCGGCGGCCTTCGTGCCTGGTACGCGCATGTCCTTTCGCGGCCTGCCTGATGCCGCCAAGCGCGAAGCGCTGATCGCCTGGCTGCAAACCGCAACGGCCAGCGCGCCATCGGGCGAGGCGGCTGCAGCCGCCCCCGATGCGCCGGAAGGGGTGGGTGCGGCAGCCATGAAGCTGACAGGCGATCCCGAATATGGCCAGTATCTCTCAGGCGACTGCGTGACCTGCCATCAGGTCACCGGGCACGCCGACGGAATTCCCTCGATTGTCGGTTGGCCGAAGGACGCGTTCATTCGCGCGCTCTTCGAATACAAGACCAACATCCGCACAAACGAGGTCATGAAGCTTCGCGTTGCCAACCTTGGCAATGAGGAGATAGCGGCGCTTGCCGCCTATTTCGCGACTTTGAAACCGGAATAATCACAGGAGGACATGTGATGACCCAACTTAACAGACGGCATTTCGGCATGCTGTTCATGGCCGGCGCCAGCACGCTGGCCATGCCTGCCTATCTGCGCGCCCAGGCCAAGCCGCGCGTAGTGGTGATCGGCGGCGGTGCGGGCGGCGCGACCGCCGCGCGCTACATTGCCAAGGATTCCGAAGGCAAGATCGACGTCACCCTGATCGAGGCAAACAAGCAGTTTGTCACCTGCTTCTTCTCCAACCTTTATCTCGGCGGCTACCGTGACATGGCCTCGATCACCCATGGCTATGACAAGCTGGCGGCCGGTCACGGCATCACAGTCATGAACGCCATGGCCGAAGCTGTCGACCGCGACAAGAAAGTGGTCAAGCTGGCCGGCGGCGAGATGGTTCCCTATGACCGGCTGGTCGTTTCGCCGGGCATCGACATCGTCTACGAAAGCGTACCCGGTTATTCGAAGGAAGCCGCCGAGATTGCCCCGCATGCCTGGAAGGCTGGTCCGCAGACCGAGCTTCTGAAAGCCAAGCTCGATGCGCTGACCGACGGCCAGAACATCGTCATGGTGGCGCCGCCCAACCCCTACCGCTGCCCGCCCGGCCCCTATGAGCGGATTTCCATGTTCGCCCATGTGCTCAAGTCCAAGGGCTTCACCAAGTCGAAGATCACCATCATCGACCCCAAGGACAAGTTCTCCAAGCAGGGTCTTTTCCAGGCCGGCTGGGAAGCCCATTACCCGGGCATGGTCGAATGGATTGCGCCCGACATCCATGGTGGCGTGAAGTCGGTCGATGTGGCGGCTGGCAAGGTCGTCACCGATCTTTCGGTGTTCGAAGGCGCGCTGCTCAACATCATCCCGGCCCAGAAGGCTGGCGCGATTGCCGCAGCTGCCGGGCTGACCAATGACAAGGGCTTCTGCCCGATCAATGCCGACAACATGATGTCGGCAAGCGATCCCAACATCTATGTAATCGGCGATTCCTCGATTGCCGGCGACATGCCGAAATCCGGCTTCTCGGCCAACAGCCAGGCCAAGGTGGCAGCCAATGCCATCCGCGCCGAGCTGACCGGCTCGAAGGCTTTCCCGGCCCGCTATGCCAACACCTGCTGGAGCCTCATCGAGACTGATGACGGCGTCAAGGTCGGCGCGCAGTATGAGCCGAAAGAAGGCAAGATCACCGCGACGCAGAATTTCGTGTCGCAGCCCGGTGAAGATGCGGCACTCCGCAAGGCCACGTTCGAGGAATCGATCGGCTGGTATTCGGGCATCACGGCTGACATGTTCAGCTAAGACTTGCTGAATTTGAGATGCGGCCCGGGCGCAGACCATGCCCGGGCCACATTTTTTTTACCGGGTGAAGCGCTTTGGGCGGGTCAGAGTTCTTCGAACCAGCCCAGGCCGCGGGCTGCGATGTTCATTTGTGTGCAATCCGTGCTCGCCAGGGCAAGCCGCCATTTCTTGCCGCGCCGGGCTTTCGGCAAATGGAAATCCGCTGGCCAGCCGTCGCCGTTTATGACTAAGGCCACCCTGTCATCTGTGGCTTCGTCATGAAAGGCGGCGCCAAGGAAACGCCGTTCGGCATGTTCCCATTCGTGAACATCCATCGGCAGGCCGGATTGCGAAAACCACAGGACATCCGGCACTTTCCTGCCCTTGCCGTTGAGCAATTTCGCCGTGCCGATTGCCGCATGGGCGGCCCGAAATTTCGCAGCTTTGACGGTGAAAGCCTCCAGTTCGCGATCGCGGCCGGCCCAATCAAGCCAGGTCAGCGGATTGTCCTGCGCATAGGCATTGTTGTTGCCGCGCTGGGAGCGGCCGAATTCATCACCTGCAGTCAGAAGAAGCGTGCCGCGCGTGGCAAACAGCGTGGCAATCAGGGCGCGGGCATCGCGGCTGCGTGCGGCGAGAATGGCAATATCGGCTGTTTCGCCTTCAATCCCGCAATTCCAGGACAGATTGTCTGTATGGCCATCACGGTTGTTTTCGCCATTGGCATGGTTGTGGCGGAAGCGGTAGCGGGCGAGGTCAGCCAGTGGAAAGCCGTCATGGGCGGCGATGAAATTGATGCTGCGGGTTGTCGCCGCCAGGCCATGGTTTCCGAAAATGTCGGATGACCCGGCGAGCCGCGTGGCGAGGGCGCCTGACATATGGAAATCTCCCCGCCAGAAACGGCGGATATCATCGCGGGCCCTATCATTCCATTCCAGCCAATTTTCCGGAA
Organism: Rhizobiaceae bacterium; assembly: GCA_049289995.1. Classification (GTDB taxonomy): domain Bacteria; phylum Pseudomonadota; class Alphaproteobacteria; order Rhizobiales; family Rhizobiaceae; genus JBATMU01. The sequence continues at coordinate 13,067 of JBATMU010000349.1, forward strand.
ACTTGCCGAGCTGATAGCCGCCGGGTCCGATATCCCAAGGTTCCGCAATCAGGATGCGGTCAGCCAGCACAGGATCATCCGCCAGGGCTTTCAGAAAGGGAGCTCCCGGGTCGAATCCATGCGGACGCCGCGCAAGGATCGGGGCCAGATCAAAGCGGAAACCGTCAATGCCGGCATGAATGACGAAATGGCGCAGCGCCTCAGTCATAAGGCGCACGACCGGCGCGCGATGGCAGGCCAGCGTGTTGCCGCAGCCCGTGTCGTTGATGAGATTGCCATGGCTGTCATGGCGAAAATAAGCGGCATTGTCGAGACCGCGCAGGCTGAGCGTGCCGCCATGGACATCGCTTTCGCCGGTATGGTTGAACACGATATCCAGAATGACGCCAATGCCCGCCGCATGCAGCGCCTCAACAGCCAAACGAAGATCAGCAATGCCGCCCGGCGCAAGGCGCGGATCAAGCGCCATGAAAGTTACCGGATTATAGCCCCAGGCATTGGACAGGCCGAGCGGCGGCAGGTGGCGCTCGTCGATCCAGGCGGTGACCGGCATCAATTCGACCGCGGCAACGCCAAGATTTTTCAGATGGGCAATCACCGCCGGATGAGCAAGTGCGGACAGCGTGCCGCGATCCTGCTCAGGAATATCGGGATGCAGTTTGGTGAAGGAGCGCACGCCAAGTTCATAGATCAGCCCGCCGAGCACCGGCAGCGGCTTTTGCGGTTTTGGCGGGGCTGGCAGGGCGGTGACCAGCGCACGCGGCACCAGCCATGCCGTATCGGCTTTGGCGCTGCGCGGCAAGGCCAGCGCGGGATCCCAGCGCCATGGCCGGTCAAGTGCCAGCGCGGCGGGATCGGCCAACAGCTTGGACGGATCGAAATGATGCCGGGGGCCTTCCGGGCCGTCGGCGCGAAAGCCATACGCCTGGCCCGCGCGCAAGCCTTTGACAAACAGCACGAAATCATCGCCGTCGCGCAACATCGGCAGGCGCGCGGTCTCTTTCTCGCCATCGAACAGGCAGAGCCATACCTGTTCGGCATGCCGTGAAAATACGCGGAAATGAACGCCGTCCTTGGTGATGACCGCGCCCAGCGGGCTTTCGCCCTGTGAGCGATGGGTCATGTGATGACGGTCGGCGCGGCGCGTCCGGTACGGGCACGGATTTCGGCGATGGAATCGGCGGCGCGGATCAGGTCGGCCAACGCTTCCTGTGTATCCATGCCGTGCCGTGCCGGATCCGGCTCGTAGCGCTCGACGTAAACGCGCAGCGTCGCGCCTTCGGTGCCGGTGCCGGAAAGGCGGAAGACGACGCGCGATCCACCTATGAACAATACGCGGATGCCCTGTTTGTTGGAGACAGAGCCATCGACCGGATCGAGATAGGAAAAGTCATCGGCTTTCTCGACCGTCAACCCTGCATGCGTGGTTCCCGGCAGGGCGGGCAGCATGGCGCGCAGCCGGTCAAACATGGCATTGGCGCCGGCAAGATCGATCGCCTCATAGTCATGACGCGAATAATAGTTGCGGCCGTATTCGGCCCAGTGCGCCTTGACGATGTCGATCGCCGGCTGCTTGCGCACGGCCAGGATGTTGAGCCAGAGCAGCACGGCCCACAGGCCGTCTTTCTCGCGGACATGGTCGGAGCCGGTGCCCGCACTTTCTTCGCCGCATATCGTGGCCATGCCGGCATCGAGCAGGTTGCCGAAAAATTTCCAGCCGGTCGGCGTTTCATACATGCCGATGCCCTTTTTGGCGGCTACGCGGTCAGCTGCCGCACTGGTCGGCATGGAGCGGGCGATGCCTTTGAGGCCCGCCTTGTAGCCCGGCGCCAGATGCGCATTGGCCGCGAGCATGGCCAGCGAATCCGAGGGCGTGATGAAAATGCCCTTGCCGATGACCAGATTGCGGTCGCCGTCGCCATCCGAAGCCGCGCCGAAATCCGGTGCATCGGGCGACATCATAAGATCGTGGAGTTCCTTGGCATGAACCAGATTGGGGTCGGGGTGATGGCCGCCGAAATCCTCAAGCGGCACCTTGTTGACCACCGTGCCTTTCGGCGCGCCGAGCAGGCCTTCCAGGATAGCTTCCGCATAGGGGCCGGTTACGGCATGCATGGCGTCAAACCGCATGCGGAAACCCGACGCGAACATGGCTTTCAGCGCCGGGAAATCAAAAAGCTCCTGCATCAGTGCCGCATAATCGGTGACCGGGTCGATGATTTCGACCGCCATACCGTCCACGGTGGTTTGGCCAAGCGCATCCAGGCTGATGTCGGCGGAATTGGTGGTCCGGTATTGCGTGATCGATTTGGTGCGGGCGAACATGGCCTCGGTCATCTTCTCAGGGGCCGGGCCGCCATTTTCGGCATTGTACTTGATGCCGAAATCCTCGTGGGGGCCGCCTGGATTGTGGCTGGCCGACAGGATGATGCCGCCGAACGCCGTGTGCTTGCGGATGACATGGGAAGCAGCCGGTGTGGACAGGATGCCGCCTCGTCCAACCAGAACCCTGCCAAAACCATTGGCGGCGGCCATGCGGATGGCGATCTGGATGACCTCGCGGTTGTAGTAGCGGCCATCACCGCCGATCACCAAAGTCTGCCCGGCAAAGCCATCGAGCGAGTCAAAAATCGACTGGATGAAATTCTGTACATAATGGGGCTGCTGGAAGACCGGAACCTTCTTGCGCAGTCCGGATGTGCCGGGTTTCTGGTCGTCATAAGGCTTGGTGGCCACGGTCAGGATCATGGTCGCGATTCCAAAAGGCTGTCGTAAAGGGCGCGGTAAAGGGCAGCGGAGCGGTCCCAGGAAACATCGGCTTCCATGCCGCTTTTCTGGATGGCCTGCCAAGCCTTGAGGTCATTGAATGCTGTTTGCGCGCGGGAAACCGCGTGAATGAGCGATCCTGCGCTGAGCGGCGAAAACTGGAAGCCGGTGGCGACGCCAGCGGCAACGGCCGCGTCATTGGCGTCAATCACCGTGTCGGCCAGCCCGCCGGTGCGGGTGACAATCGGCACGCAGCCATAGCGCAGGCCGTAAAGCTGGGTCAGGCCGCAGGGCTCGAAGCGCGACGGGACCAGAATGGCGTCGGCGCCGCCCTGCAGGAGATGCGACAGCGGTTCGTCATAGGCCTGGGAAAACCCGATTCGCCCCGGATGGCGGGCGGCGGCGGCGGCGAAAGCACCTTCAAGGGCGGCGTCGCCCGAGCCGAGAATGGCGAAGCGCACGCCGCGCGCCACCAGTGCATCAAAGCTCTCGGCCAGCACATCCATGCCCTTCTGCCAAGTCAGGCGCGAAACCACCGTGACCAGCATGCCGAAGGGCGAAAGCGAAAAACGCTCTTCGAGCGCGGCCAGATTGGCGCGGCGGGCGCCGAGGTCAGCGGCGGAATAGCAGGCGGCAAGGTGCCCGTCGGTTTCCGGATTCCAGACGTCGGTGTCAATACCGTTGACAATGCCGTGCAGCACAGCCGAGCGCGTATTGACGAGGCCTTCAAGGCCCATGCCGAATTCGCCTGTGCGGATTTCCTGCGCATAGGTCGGGCTGACGGTGGTGATGGCGCCGGCTGCCTGAATGCCGGCTTTCAGGAAACCGACCCCGCCATAATATTCGACGCCGTCCACGCCCATCGCCGGACCGGGCAGGCCCAGCCCGCCGAAGATGGACGCGCCGAAATGGCCCTGGAAGGCGATGTTGTGGATGGTGATGACCCCGGGAACCGGGATGCCGTCATAGCGCATATAGGCCAGCGTCAGCGCCGCCTGCCAATCGTGCACATGCACGACATCAGGCTGCCAGCCGGGCAAAAGACCTGCCGCAATATCGGCGCCGACCCGCGACAGGGCGGCAAACCGCTGCCAATTGTCCGGCCAATCCTTGCCTGTTGCATCGCCATAGGGACCGCCGGCGCGGTCAAACAGGTGCGGCGCATCAAGAACCAGCAGATCAAGTCCGGCAATCTGCACGGCGAGCAGCACCGCGTCGCCGCCAAACAGCCGCGGCAGATCCAGCACCGGCTTGGACTTGGCAACCTTCACGAGGCCCATGACTTTCGGATAGCCGGGAAGCAGGGTGCGGACGCTCACGCCCTGGCCTGCGAGCGCAGCAGGAAGCGCGCCCGCCACATCGGCCAATCCCCCAGTCTTGATGAGCGGGTAGACCTCGGATGCGACCGACAGAACCTTCATTCGTAAACGAGCCCTGCCTTGTCCAGCATGGACTGGGTGATGAGGCAGATGCCGCTTTCGGTGCGCCGGAACCGGCTGGCGTCCAGTTCCGGATCATCGCCGACCACAAGGCCAGCCGGTATTTTGACGCCGCGGTCCACAACAACGCGGCTCAGCCGCGCATGGCGGCCGATCACGCATTCGGGCAGGATGACCGCCTCGTGCAGTGAGGAATAGGAGCGGGCAAGAACGCCGGTGAAGATCAGGCTGCGATGCAGCGATGCGCCGGAAATGATGCAATCGCCCGATACCAGCGACGACAGCGCCGTGCCGCGGCGGCCATCCTCGTTGTGGACGAACTTTGCTGGCGGCCTGATTTCGGCATAGGTCCAGATCGGCCAGGACCGGTCGTAAAGATCAAGCTCGGGCAGCACGTCGGTCAGGTCGATATTGGCCTGCCAATAGGCGTCGACCGTGCCGACATCGCGCCAATAGGCCTCGTGACCGGGTGTTTCACGCACACAGGATTCGCCAAAGCGGTGGGCAACGGCTTTGCCGTGCTGAACGATATGGGGGATGATATCCTTGCCGAAATCGCGGCTGGAAGACGGGTTGGCCGCATCGCGGCGCAATTCGTCCATCAGGAATTTGGTGCGGAAGACGTAAATGCCCATGGAGGCCAGCGCAAAATCCGGCTTGCCGGGGATGGCAGGCGGATCAGCTGGCTTCTCGACAAAATCGACAATGACGTCCTTGTCATCGACATGCATGACGCCGAAGCCGACTGCTTCCATGCGCGGCACTTCAAGGCAGCCAATGGTCACGTCCGCCTTGGCGTTGACGTGCTGCTGCAGCATCAATTCGTAGTCCATCTTGTAGATGTGGTCGCCGGCCAGGATGACCATGAATTCGGGGCCGTAGCTCTCGATGATGTCGATGTTCTGGAACACGGCATCGGCGGTGCCTTCATACCATTGCGTCTCGGATACGCGCTGCGAGGCGGGCAGGATGTCGAAACTTTCATTGCGCTCGGGCCGCAGGAAGTTCCAGCCGCGCTGCAAATGGCGGATCAGCGAATGCGCCTTGTATTGGGTGGCGACGCCAATGCGCCGAATGCCGGAATTGATGGCGTTGGACAGGGCAAAATCGATAATGCGCGTCTTGCCGCCGAAATAGACTGCCGGCTTGGCGCGCGTGTCGGTCAACTCCATCAGGCGGCTGCCGCGGCCGCCGGCCAGCACATAGGCCATCGCATCACGCGCCAGAGGCTGGAATCTTTTATCTGCCATTTGCGTCCTCCCCGTCAGCTTTCGAATTCAAACATCATGGTCGCCAGCGGCGGCAGCGTGATCAGCGCCTCGCCGCTCCGCACAAACGCCGCGCCCATGTTGCCCTTGCCCGAACCGCCATAGATTTCGGCGTCGGTGTTGATGATTTCGCGCCAGCGCCCGTCAATGGGCAAATGCACGGCATAGCCTTCGCGCAAGACCGGCGTGAAATTGGAGATGACCAATACAGGTGCCGCACCCGGCGCCTTGCGCAGCCAGGCAAAGACCGAGTTCTGGCGGTCATCGACAATGACCCATTCAAAGCCGTCGCCTTCGCAATCACGCTGGTGCAGGGCGGGCACCGTGCGATAGGCATGGTTGAGGTCGGCGACCAGTTTCTGCACGCCGCGATGCGGGGCATGCTGGCATTCATGCCAGTCGAGCGAGCGTTCCTCGCTCCATTCGCGGCGCTGCGCAAACTCCTGGCCCATGAACAACAGCTTCTTGCCCGGATAACCCCACATGAAGCCGTAATAGGCGCGCAGGTTGGCAAATTTCTGCCAGTCATCGCCGGCCATTTTGGTCAGGAGCGAACCCTTGCCATGCACCACTTCGTCATGGCTGAGCGGCAGGACGAAATTTTCCGAGAATGCGTAGATCAGGCCGAAGGTGATTTCGTCATGATGGTAGGAGCGGTGTACGGCTTCGCGCGCCAGATAGGCGAGCGTGTCATGCATGAAGCCCATGTTCCACTTGAAGCCGAACCCCAACCCGCCTTCGTGAACCGGTTTTGAAACTGACGGCCAGGCTGTTGATTCTTCAGCAATCATCACCATGCCAGGATGCGTGCCATAGACCGCCTTGTTGGTCTGGCGGATGAAATCGACCGCTTCGAGGTTTTCGCGGCCGCCATGGCGGTTGGGAATCCATTCGCCCTGTTTGCGTGAATAGTCGAGGTAAAGCATGGAGGCGACCGCATCGACGCGCAGGCCGTCGACATGGTATTTTTCGGCCCAGAACAACGCATTGTTGACCAGGAACGAGGTGACCTCGCTGCGCCCGAAATTATAGATCGCCGTGTTCCAGTCAGGATGAAATCCCTGGCGCGGATCCTGATGTTCATAAAGGGCGGTGCCGTCAAAGCGCGCCAGACCATGGGCATCGGTCGGAAAATGGGCAGGAACCCAATCGAGCATGACGCCGATGCCCGACGCGTGGGCGCGATCGACGAAGCGGGCAAAGCCTTCGGGCGGTCCGAATCGCGCGGTCGGCGCATAAAGGCCGGTGGTCTGATAGCCCCAGGAAGGGTCATAGGGATGCTCGGCAATCGGCAGGAACTCGATATGGGTGAAACCCATGTCGATGACATGCGGGATCAGCCGGTCGGCCATCTCATCCCAGGTCAGGAAGCGGTTGTCTTCGCCGCGCTGCCATGATCCGGCGTGAACCTCATAGATCGACATCGGCAGGCGGCGCGGATCGCCGTTCTGGCGCGCGGCAAGCCAGCCCTTGTCCGACCAGTCATAGTCCGGCTGGGCGGCAACCACGGAGGCATTGGCAGGGCGCATTTGGCTGCGGAAGGCGAAGGGATCTGCCTTCAGCGGCAGGACCACACCGTCGCGGCCGACTATCTCGAATTTGTAGGTGACGCCCGGTGCAATGCCCGGCGCGAAAATCTCCCAGATGCCGGTGTCGCGGCGCAGGCGCATGACATGCATCCGCCCGTCCCAGGAGTTGAAATCGCCAACCACCGACACGCGCCGCGCATTGGGCGCCCAGACGGCAAAATGCACGCCATCGGCTCCCTCATGGTGCATGACATGGGCGCCGAGCTTGTCGAACAGCCGCAAATGCGAGCCTTCGGCAATGAAATAATCATCCATCGGGCCAAGCACGGGACCAAAGGAATAGGGGTCTTCGGCCATCCAGTGATCGGCGCCGCGGCCGGCGCGGTAGCGGAGCGGCTGGCGGCTGGTGATCTCGGCTTTGCCTTCGAAGACGCCTGCATCGTGACGCCGCGCAAGGCTGCCTGCCGGCTTGCCGTCCAGGGTAAGGGCCTGAAGGGTTTCTGCGCCCGGTACAAAAGCCCGGGCAATAAAGCCCTGACCTGCCTGATGAACACCAAGGACTGCAAACGGATCGGCATGCCTGCCTTCAGCAATGGCCGCAATCTCTGCTTGTTTCAGCAGGCCCGGCCCGGTTCCGTTTTTTTGTCCAGCCATTGTTCCTCCCAGGCTGTCACCGGTCCAAGCTCACACCATTTCCATGGGCTTGGCCAGCGATCTTTTTGTTTTGACGTCAGAAACCAGGCCCGGCCTTCCAAATGTCGCGGGCATATTCGCGAATGGCGCGGTCGGATGAAAAAAAGCCCATGCCGGCCGTGTTGCGGATGGCGCGGGCGGTCCATTCGGACGGATCGAGCCAGACACGGTCCACCTCGCGCTGGGCGCTGGCATAGGCGTCGAAATCGGCGGCGACCATGAACCAGTCATGGTCATAGATATGCTGAACCAGATCGGCGTAACGTCTTGTGTCGTCGGGTGAAAACACGCCTGACCGGATGGCTTCCAGCGCCTGGCGCAGCTCTGGCGAGCCTTCAATGGTGGCGCGCGGATGCACGCGCTTGGCGCGGCGCTCTTCTACTTCATCAGCCGTCATGCCGAAAATGAAGATGTTTTCCTCGCCGACATGATCGCGAATTTCGACATTGGCGCCGTCCAGCGTGCCGATGGTCAAGGCGCCATTCAGCGCAAATTTCATATTGCCGGTGCCGGAGGCTTCCATGCCGGCCGTGGAAATCTGTTCGGACAGATCGGCGGCAGGCACCATGACTTCGGCTGCCGAGACGTTGTAGTTCGGCATGAACACGATCTTAAGCAGGCCGCGTACGGCCGGATCGCGGTTGACGACGCGGGCCACGTCATTGATGAGCTTGATGATGAGCTTTGCTGTCCAATAACTCGGAGCGGCCTTGCCGGCAAAAAACTTGACGCGCGGCGCCCAATCACGTTCGGGATGGGTGCGGATCTGGTCGTATAGCGCCACCGCCTCGACGATGTTGAGAAGCTGGCGTTTGTATTCGTGGATGCGCTTGATCTGGATGTCGAACATGGCGTCGGGGTTGATGGTCAGGCCGATCTGGCCTTTGACACGGCTGGCGAGCCTCACCTTGTTGTCACGCTTGGCCGCCGCAAAGGCCGACTGAAAGGCCGGATCGCCGGCATGGGCTTTCAGTGCCGACAACTCATTGATGTCATCGAGAAACTTGTCGCCGATGGTGGCGCGGGCAAGCGTCACCAGGCCGGGATTGCACTGGAACAGCCAGCGGCGCGGCGTGATGCCATTGGTCTTGTTGTTGATCTTGGCCGGGTAAAGCGCATGCAGATCCTTGAATACGGTCTGCTTCATCAAATCTGTATGCAGGGCGGAGACGCCATTGACCGAATGGGCGCCGACAAAAGCCAACTGGCCCATGCGCACGCGGCGTTCGCCGCTTTCGTCAATCAGCGAAATCGCCCTTATGCGTTCGTCCTCGAAGCCCTGCTTGCGGCGGGCTTCCAGCAGCACATCGGCATTGATGCGGTAGATGATCTGCATGTGGCGCGGCAACAGGCGCTCGAACAGCGGCACCGGCCAGGTTTCCAGCGCCTCGGGCAACAGCGTGTGATTGGTGTAGGCGAAGGTGCCACGGGTGATCTTCCAGGCTTCATCCCAGTCAAAGCCGTGGTCATCGACCAGAAGGCGCATCAGTTCGACGACAGCGACGGCCGGATGGGTGTCGTTGAGCTGGATGGCCGTCTTGTCGGCCAGATTGTCAAATGAAGCATATTGCTGCTTGTGGCGGCGCAAAATGTCCTGAAGCGAGGCTGATACGAAGAAATATTCCTGGCGCAGCCGCAATTCCTGGCCTGCAGGCGTCGAATCGGCCGGGTAAAGTACGCGGGTGATGGCTTCGGCCTTGTTGCTTTCCCTGAGTGCGCCGATGTGGTCGCCGGAATTGAAGGCATCCAGCAGGATCGGATCAATGGGCTGGGCCTGCCACAGGCGCAGCGTGTTGACGCGGTTGGCGCGCCAGCCGACCACGGGCGTGTCATAGGAAACGGCGTTGACGCGTTCGGCGGGTTTCCAGACATGGCGGATATCGCCGGAATAGGATTCGGTCTGTTCGACCATGCCGCCAAAGCCGACTTCATAGGCGCTTTCGCGGCGCTCGAATTCCCAGGGGTTGCCGTGCACCAGCCAGGTTTCGGGCAATTCGGCCTGCCAGCCATCGGAAATTTCCTGGCGGAACATGCCGTTGGCATAGCGGATGCCATAGCCATGGGCCGGAATGTCGACTGACGCCATGCTTTCCATGAAACAGGCGGCGAGGCGGCCAAGGCCGCCATTGCCGAGCGCGGCATCGGGTTCGATGGCGGCAATCAGCCCGTAGTCGACGCCAAGCTCGGTGAGTGCCGCTTTCACGTCATCGATGACGCCCATATTGCACATGGCGTCGCGCAGCAGACGGCCGATCAGGAATTCGAGCGACAGGTAATAGACCCGCTTGCCGCCCTTGCTGTATGAATCGCGCATGGATTGCATCCAGCGGTCGATTATGCGGTCACGCACGGTCAGGATGGTGGCGGCCAGCCAGTCATGCGGCTTGGCGACAACGGGGTCCTTGCCGATGGAATAGGTGAGTTTTTCGACAATGGCTGCGGCGGTAACCGGGCGAATGGGGGGAAGGTCGGACAGTCCAGTCATGCTTGCGAATCCGGGCACGTTTGCTAAATCGATTTAGAAATCTGCATAGCAGCAATGGAGCCGGTGTAAAACCGCCCATGCTGCAATGCGTCATAAAATCAGCCGGCTCGGACAGCGGCAAGCGTCCGAGCGGAAAAAAACAGGGACTTGGCAATGGCAAACACAACAAATGCGGCATCGGAAAAGGATTGGTGGCGCGGCGCGGCCATCTACCAGATCTATCCGCGCTCGTATTTTGACACCAATGGCGACGGGTTGGGTGACCTGAATGGCGTGACAGAAAAGCTGGCGCACGCCGCCTCGCTCGGCGTGGATGCGGTTTGGCTGTCACCGTTCTTCAAGTCGCCGATGGCCGACATGGGCTATGATGTATCGGATTTCTGCGATGTCGATCCGATATTTGGCACGCTGGAGGATTTTGACCGGACGATAGAAAGGGCGCATGCCCTTGGCCTCAAAGTCATCATCGACCAGGTTCTTTCCCACACGTCAGACCGGCACAAATGGTTTGAGGAAAGCCGCAAATCGCGGACCAACGCCAAGGCTGACTGGTATGTGTGGGCCGATCCCAAGCCGGACGGCACGCCGCCCAACAATTGGCTGTCGATCTTTGGCGGGTCAGCCTGGGAATGGGACGGCCAGCGCAAGCAATATTACCTGCACAATTTTCTGGCCTCGCAGCCGGATCTGAATTTCCATACGGCGGCGGTGCGCAAGGCGGTGCTGGAGACGGTCGAGTTCTGGCTGAAGCGCGGCGTGGACGGTTTGCGGCTGGATACGGTCAACTATTATTTCCACGACCGGAAGCTGCGCGACAATCCGCCAACGGCAAAAGGCGGCAATCTCGATATACCGGACGTCAATCCCTATGGCTGGCAGGATCATATCCATGACAAAACCCAGCCGGAAAACCTCGGTTTCCTGCGCGAGCTTCGCAGCCTGCTTGACCGCTACGACAACCGGACCTCAGTTGGCGAAATCGGTGACGGCGCCAATTCGCTGAAAACGCTCGCCGCCTACACGTCCGGCGGCGACAAGTTGCATATGAGCTATACGTTCGACCTGTTGTCCGACGATTTTTCCGCCGCCCATATCGGCAAAAGTGTTGGCGCATTTGAAGAGGGCGTCAAGGACGGCTGGGTGTGCTGGGCGTTTTCGAACCATGATGTGCGCCGCCATGTCAGCCGGTTTGCGCGCGCGGGTGAAAATCCGGCCGAAGTGGCGCGCTTCGCCATCACCATTCTGGCGTGCCTGCGCGGCTCGATCTGCCTCTATCAGGGCGAAGAGCTTGGGCTTGGCGAGGCTGACATCGCATTCGAAGACCTGCGCGACCCCTATGGCATCCGCTTCTGGCCGGCTTTCAAGGGCCGCGACGGATGCCGTACGCCCATGCCGTGGACATCCAGTGCGCCCCAGGCCGGATTTTCCGGCGGCAAGCCCTGGCTGCCTGTACCGGCCGAACACCGGGCGCTGAATGCGGCGGCGCAGGACATCACGCTTGGATCGACGCTGAAGCATTACCGGGCAATCCTTGCGCTGCGCAAGGCGCATCCTGCGCTGGTGAAGGGCAATTTCGCACTCTCGGAATCGCCTGCCGACGTGCTGAGCTTCGTGCGGACGCTGGGCAAGGAAAAGCTGTTCTGCGCGTTCAATTTCTCGCGTTCAGCCAAGACCATGCTGCTGCCGGGACGGGCTGAAAAAACCGCCTACGCCCATGCCGCCAATCTGGCTGACGGCAAGCTGGTGCTGGGCGCGATGGGTGCTGCGATTATCAGCCTGAGTTGAGGTTCAGCGCGCAAAACGCAGGGCGACCGAGAAGGTCAGCGTTGCGCCCAGCCCGTCCGGCATGCGGGGATAGGGCGCGGCGCGGCGGGCAACCGACGCAGCCTCTTCATCCAAAATGGCATGGCCGGTTCTAGCCGAAAGGCGCGAGCCGATCAGCCTGCCATTGCGATCAATGGTGATGGACAACCGGGCAACCCCGGACTGACCGGCCTTTTGGGCGGCGGCTGGGTAGCGCTTGAAGCGCTGGACATGACCGAGCAGTTTCGCGCCATAGGCCGATTTTGCCGCTGCGGAAGCTGCGGGTTTTGCGCCGCGCGACGAAGCAACATCCTTGCCTGCAAGACCGTTTGATCCCGACGGTTTCTTTGCGGATTCGGCATTGCCTTTTGCGGCAATTTTAGCCGCCGGTTTGGCGCGCGCTTTGGCTGGTTCGCTTGTTTTGACCGATGATTTGACCGGCTGTTCGGCCTTGGGGATGCGGGCCGTCGCCGGTTTTTGCGCGCTTGGCCGGGCAGCAATTTCGGGTTTCGCTGTCATTTTTGCCGGAGCAGGTTTGACTGGCGCAGGCTTGGCCACGGCTGCATATGCTGGCTCAGAATGGATGACCGGCGGCACTGCGAGAATGGCAAGCGCTGGATCAGGCGGCGGTGGAGCAAAATCCGGCTCTTGAGGCACGGCCTCAAGAGGAGTTGTTTCGGGAAGCAGCGGCAGGGCGTCCGGCAATGGCGGCAGGAGGGCAGCCAATTCTTGGTCGCTCATTGAATCCATGGCTTTGGCATCGGCGGTTTCGGCGTTTTCTGGCCCGGGCGCAGCGCTGGATGCGGTTACGGTGTCACTGGCGGTCTCGGTCGACGGCAATTCAAAAATGATATCAGCCATTATTGCGTCAACCGGCGCAGTGGATACCGGCCTTGGCGCCAGATGGGCGGCCAGCGCACCAAGCACCATCAGATGGACGGCCAAGGAAACGACGGCCAAGGGCAAGGTGAGACGGCGCGGCTGGCCGGTTTTCGTCGCTTGTTCCGGCACCAGCGGCAGGTCTTCGGCGTTGGACGAAACCGTCTTGTCCGGACAGGTCGCCAAAAATTCCATGGCAGGGGCAAGATCGGCCGGCAGAGCGACCGGTTCAAACTCACCGGGCAGGGAAAGGCCAATACCGGAAAGGCCGGGCAGGGCGTTCATGCGGCGCGCTCCGTTTTGGAAGCGAGGCCGGTCGGGGTCAGAAGCAGGCCGTCCGGCGTGCGGCGCGTGTCGGCCCTGATGCCAAAGACACCTTCAAGCAGGCCTTCGGTCATCACATCTTCCGGCCTGCCCTGGGCGGCAAGTCCGCCCTTGTCGAGTACGAGCAGCCGGTCGCACCAGCGCGCCGCCAGAGCGAGGTCGTGCAGGGAAACGAGAATGGCGCTGCCCTGCCGGGCAAGCGCTGCCAGCGCCTGCATCATGGCGATCTGATGGGCCGGATCGAGGCCGGCGGCGGGTTCATCGGCCAGAAGCAGCGGCGCATTCTGCGCGATGGCGCGGGCCGCCAGCACGCGGGCCTGCTCGCCGCCCGACAATTCGGTCACCTTGCGGCTGGCGAGATGGGCAACATCCATGTGTTGCATGGCGGCTTTACACGCCTGCTTGTCAGCGTCGCCAGGTTTTGCGCCGAAACGCTGCCAGGGCAGACGGCCGAGCGCGACAAGATCCGCCACGCTGACCGGCCAGGCCAGCGTGCGCGCCTGCGGCAGATAGGCGATGCGGCGGGCCCGTTCCTGATGGGAAAACGCGGCAAGCGGCTGGCCGGCAACCGCCACTTTCCCATCGAATGGAACCAGCCCGGCAGCGGCCCGCATCAGCGTGGTCTTGCCCGCGCCATTTGGCCCGATCAGCCCGGTGACCTGTCCGGCGGCGATTTCGGCGCTGACCGAATGCAGGACATTGCACCCGCCGAGCTTGACCGAAAGGGTGTGCAGGCTCAGCATCATGCCGTCTCCCGCCGCGAAGCCATGACCAGCCACAGGAAGAACGGCGCGCCGATGAGCGCGGTAAACACCCCGACATTGAGTTCGCGGCCCGGAATGACCAGCCGGACGGCAATGTCGGCGGCCAGTAAGAGTGATGCGCCGCCAAGTGCCGAGGGCAAGAGCAGGCTGCCGGGCAGGCGCGAGGTGAGCGGACGGATCAAATGCGGCACAACCAGCCCGATGAAGCCGATCGAACCGGCAATGGCAGCCGTCGCGCCGACCGAAAGTGCGACGCCGGTCACAATCAGAATGCGGGTGCGCGGCACCGAAACGCCGAGGCTTGCCGCGCTTTCCTCGCCCAATGACAGGGCATCGAGCGCCCGGGCAGTTGCAAACAGCAAGACTGAGCCGAGCCCAATCAGCGGCAGGGCAATGGCCGCATGCACCAGCGAGCGGTCCTTCAGTGAACCGAGCAGCCAGAAGATGATTTCATAGGCCGCGAAGGGATTTGGCGACAGGTTGAGCACCAAAGAGGTCAGCGCGCCGGCGAGGCTCGATAGCGCCACGCCTGCCAGGATCAGCGTCAGCGTCGAGCCGGAGGCGCGGGCAATGGCCAGCAGGATAAGCACGGCAAGCGCCGCGCCAGCCAAGGCGCCCGCGGGCAACGCATATAGCGATGATCCGGCAAGGCCCGAATAGAAGATCAGGACCGCCCCCAAGGAAGCGAGGCCCGATATGCCGATCAGGCCCGGTTCGGCCAGCGGGTTGCGCAAGAAGCCTTGCAGCGCTGCGCCCGACAGCCCGAGCGCAAAGCCGGTCGCCAATCCCAGAAGTGCGCGCGGCAAGCGGATTTCGCGCAAGATGACCGAAGCAGCCTCATTGCCGCCGGCAAACAGGCCCTCGGTCCCGGCCGCGATGCCAAGTCCGGCCGGGCCGGTCAAAAGCGAGGCGGCAAACAACAGAGCGGTCAGCAGGCTGAGGCTAGTCATGAGCAGGGCCCGGTTCATTGCACCGCCCCTTGCGGGCAGGGGCGCATCTCGGCACGCAGGCTGGCAAGAGCCTTTAC
>JBATMU010000350.1:0-1578 GCA_049289995.1 Rhizobiaceae bacterium
CTTCGACCAAGCCCGCCGACATTCTGTCGATGGTGTCCTGGGCCTTCTCGCTTGCAGCTGCAGGCCTCTTCCCCGTGCTGGTTCTCGGCGTGTGGTGGAAGCGTGCAAACACTGCCGGCGCGATTGCAGCCATCATTGTCGGTTTTGGCGTGACGCTCTACTACCTCGTCGCCACCCGCTACTACGCCCCGGCCTTCGTTGAAATGTGGAATGGCTTCTCGTCCTTCCCGATCGACATGGGCCTGGTCGGCAAGTTCAAGGAACTGGGCGCCGCCGTTGCTGCTGCCGCTGATGACACCACCAAGGCCGCTGCCCAGGCAGCTCTTGACGAGTTCACCAAGGGCAACAAGACGGTCGCAGCCGCTGCGAAATACGTCGATCTGAAGGCAGCGCTTGCTGCCGCCACCGGCGACGCAGTTGGTCCGGCGTTCAAGGCCTTCGACACGCATGCGCAGTCGATGGCCAACTGGTTCGGTATCAAGAACATCTCGTCGGCAGCCTTCGGTCTGCCCGCCGGATTCATCGCGATGATCGTTGCCAGCTTGCTGACCAAGGCGCCGTCCAAGGAAATGCAGGACTTCATCGACGCTGTCCGCATCCCCAAGGGCGGTTCGATGATGGAAGAAAAGACGGCCTGATACGGCTGGACTGATCAAGGGCGGGGCGCGCGATGAGCGCGCCCCGCTTTCTTTTTGTCCCGATCCGCTTATAAGGCGGCTCGCGGACACGCCAAAAAAGGGACGACAATGGCCTTCTGGTCTTACTGGTATTTCCACATTCCGAATTTCCTGCTGGCCGCCCTGCTCTATACGGCTGTCGGCCGGCTGCTGCTCGGCATGTTCGTTCCCGCCGACTGGAACAACTACATCTGGCGCTTCTTCAAGCTGCTGACCGATCCGGCGCTGAAAGTCATTTCGCCGCTCACCCCCGCATCGGTGCCAACCAATGTACGGCTGGTGTTTCTCATCCTGTGGCTGATGATCTTGCGCGTCGGCTTCTATATCGTGCTGAACAGAATGGGCTTGGCCCCCGGCGCAGGAGCCTGATCATGCAAAACAAGCAATTGCTGTTCGGGATTGTCGGATTGTCGATCGCCAATGGCATATTTTCGCCCTGGCTCCTGGCCATTTTCGTCTTTCATCCGCTCTGGTATCCGTGGTTTTTGCCCGGGATAACCGAAGTCGTGGTCGCCATTTCCTCGATGATCCTGTCAACGATGACCATCATGGCCGCCGGCGTGCCGGCAGCGCTGTTTGAAATGGTCACCGGCCGCAAACAGACCGATGCGGCGTCCATGGCAATCTGGTTTGTCGCAGCAGCGGCGCTGACGCTGCCTGCCTTGCCCTACATGCTGAAGGCGGCGGGCCTCGCCTGAGGTCAGCTTTTCAGGGCGGCAAGCAATGCGGCTGCCGCCTGCATTTCGCGCCAGCGCGCGGCGCGGCGCGCTTGCGCCTCGGCATCTTCGCCCCAGAAGCTGTTGGTCCAGTCTTCATCGACATGCGCAGCTGCCCACGCCGCTTCTGCAGTTGATTCGCCGGTCGCCGCCGCCAGCGCCAGAAGCGCCGAGCCGGTCAGCGA
>JBATMU010000351.1:0-6407 GCA_049289995.1 Rhizobiaceae bacterium
TGAACATCGGTCCAGTGAATGGGCGCGGCGCGGTCGAGCGGCGCATCCAGATCATCACCCAAAGCCGCGCCAAGCGCTGTTTCATAGCCGCGGTCGACATGGATTTGCTCGGCGACCGGCGCAAACAGGCCGCCTGAACCAGCATTGAGAATTTTCGACAGCGTGCGGGCTTCAGTCTCGATGCGTTGGGTTTCCGCACGCGCGCCTGCCAGCGGGGCGCGGGCTTCCGCTTCCGCCGACCGGGCGGTTTCAACCGCTTTTTCCGCAGAAAGCGTGTGCTTTTCTGCGTCCGTCAAAGCAGTTTCGGCTGCCTGCACCAGCGCGCGTTTTTCAGCCGGATCGGCGAGAGCCGCAAGGCGGGCGGCAATGCTCTCGGTTTCGCGGGCGATTTCGGCCAATTGCTTTTGCAAGCGCTCGAGCCGCTCGGCATCGGCCGAAATTGAGCGCTCAAGCTGACCGCGTTTGGCGGCAGCTTCGGCACGCGCAGTGGTCGCTGCCGTCAGCACGGCTTCGCTGGCCGCCAGAAGCGTTGCCGCTTCGCCCATGGCGCGGGCCAGATCGGCTTCCTGATCGGCAGCACCCGCTTGGGCGGAGACCAGTTCACGCTCTTCCAGATCAAGCCGCGCGGCAAAGCCGTCGGTATCGGCCAGCATCTGCTCCTCGCGCTGCCGGTCGGCATCAAGCTGGGCCAGCCGCTTTTCGAGTTCCACGCGGCGGGCAGCGAGCCGGCTCGCCTCTTCCTCAAGCTGCGCCTTGGCAATGGTCAGCCGCTGCAAAACGGCGGCGGCAGCAGCCTCTGCCTCGCGCAAGCCGGGCAGCTTGCTCATGCCCACGGCCTGATCCCTGGCGGCATTGACCTGTTGCGACGCCCGTTCGCCGACCACAAGCGTGGCGGCGGCCAGCGCGCTTTGCGCCTCGCCTTCCTGCGCCTTGGCGGACGTCCAGCGCAGGTGCAGAAGGATCGCCTCGGCCTGTCTTATGTCGGCGGACAGCGTCTTGAAGCGGGCAGCCTGACGAGCCTGGCGTTTGAGGCTTTCGATCTGGCTCGCCAGTTCGCCGACCACATCATCAAGCCGTTCGAGATTGGTTTCGGCGGCCCGCAACCGGATTTCGGCTTCATGGCGGCGCGAATGCAGGCCGGAAATGCCGGCCGCCTCTTCGAGCAGCGCGCGGCGGGCCTGCGGCTTGGCCTGAATGAGTTCGCCGATGCGACCCTGCCCGACCATGGACGGCGAACGCGCCCCGGTCGACTGGTCGGCAAACAGCAATTGGACGTCCTTGGCGCGCGCTTCCTTGCCATTGATGCGATAGGCGGAGCCGGATTCGCGCTCGATGCGGCGGGTGACCTGCAATTCGTCGGCATCATTGAATGCCGAAGGGGCATTGCGGTCGCGGTTTTCCAGAAACAGCGTGACTTCGGCGGTGTTGCGCGACGGGCGCGTGCCCGATCCCGAGAAGATCACGTCGTCCATGCCGGAGGCGCGCATGTTCTTGTAGGAGTTTTCGCCCATGACCCAGCGCAGGGCTTCGACAAGATTGGACTTGCCGCAGCCATTGGGTCCGACAACGCCGGTCAGCCCGGATTCAATGACGAATTCGGTTGGCTCAACGAAGGACTTGAAGCCCAGAAGGCGGAGGCGGGAAAAACGCATCCCTAGAGCGCTTCATGTTCAAATGGAATCGTTTGAGCGCCGAGATTTCGCGGTCTGGCCAGAAGCGCCGAGTGCAACAGTGCAGGCACTGTGAGCAAGGCGCGACGCCGCCAGAGCGCGAAAGAGCCAGCTAAAACGATTGCAGTTTGTTTCATTGCTTCAAAGCCTTGTCGCCTATTTTTCAGCCCGGCTTGGCCGTCTTTTCCGCTCCGGCAGTGTCAAAATCCTCGCACGATGCCCGCATCGCGCTGCGGTGTTTTCCTCGCCGGCGCGCAAAATCCGCGCCATCAAACTGCTTCCATTTGAGCATGAAGCGCTCTGCTCCCGCCCGGACGCGCAAAGGCGCGCCCGCCGGAAACAGCAGGCCTTGTGCGGTCACATGCCGCCAAGAATGGCCGCCATTTGCTCAATCGTCAGCGCCCCGGCATATTTGTTGCCATTGATGAAGAAAGTCGGTGTTGAATCGACCCCGAACGCCTTGGCGGCCTGATCCTTCACTGCCCGGACATTTTCCAGAAGCTTCTGGTCCGTCAAGCAGGCTTCGAACGACTCCTGTGTAAAACCGGCCAATTTGGAAATTTGCAGCAGCGCGTCCTTGGCATTTTCAGTGTGCGACCAGGTTTCCTGCTGGCGGAACAGCACGTCGATCATCGCCTCGTGCTTG
Source organism: Rhizobiaceae bacterium (assembly GCA_049289995.1). Classification (GTDB taxonomy): domain Bacteria; phylum Pseudomonadota; class Alphaproteobacteria; order Rhizobiales; family Rhizobiaceae; genus JBATMU01. The sequence goes on from JBATMU010000351.1 coordinate 2,317, forward strand.
TCGCCCGAGCAGCGGGCCAGCATAAAAGCGGCCTCGGCACGCGGGTCAAACGGGAATTCGCGCGGAATGAACTTCACCTTGCCGGTATCGATCCAGTCCTTTTTCAGGGCCGGCAGCGTGTTCACATGAAAGTTCGCGCAGTGCGGGCAGGTCATGGACGAGTATTCAACAATTGTTATGGGCGCATCGGCCTTGCCGATCACGACATCAGGCAAGGCGCCTGGCTTCATCAGCTCGGCAACATCGACGCTGCCTTCGGATTTCGGCGCCTCAACTGCGGGCTTTGCCGGTTCAGCAGGTTTGGCGGGTTCGGCTGGCTTGGCCGGCTCTGCAGGTTTTTCTTCGCTGCAGGCGCCGAGGGCAAAAGCTGCCGGCACGAAAGCCAGCCCGGTCAAAAGCGCGCGTCGGTCGAGGATCTTGGTCATGCGAATCACCTGTTTGAGTGCCAGTTTGCGCCATCAGCGGCTGCCATGGCGAGACTTCTGCCCGATTTCGGACTGTATGTCCCCATGGGTTTGGGCAATTCGGGGCAAAATTCGGGCATAGGCGGTGAAATCGCCGTGAACACTATGTCTTTGAGGCCAGCACCGAGCGGCCAAGCCGTTCCAGCGAGGCGCGCAGATCGTCCCGCTCAATGCCGCCCACGGTCTTGGACAACGCGTTTGTCTCGTCGGCAGACAGGGTTCGCAGCACCGGGCGCTTTTTCGGCATGTCATGATGAACCGGCTTCTGGACGATCCTGATGCGGCCAATGGCGGCGAAGCCGAGAAAGGCGTTGACGCGGGCCATCAGTTCGCCGGTCTGGTGCTGGACACGCAGCGCCCCCATGGCCTCGCAGGCGATGACCAGCGTGGCCGGCTCGAACGGGTCGGTTTCGCTCATGCGGCGCGGCCAGTTGATCTTTTCCGGGCGCGACATGGCGGCCAGCCCCTGTCCGGCGATTTCGTCCCAGGACTGGATGAGCGACAGCGAAATCCCGGCGCGCTTTCGCAGGATCGGGTCGATCAGCCTCGCCGCCAGATCGCTGACCGGTTCTGGGTTGCCGCGGCGGCCTGCCTGCGCCATGTCTTTGCCATGCTCCTTGTGCCAGACGATCCTAGGCCAAATTCGCCCGAACCGCAAAACGCGGAGGGATTCAGTGCGGCCCTGCTTGGCTGGTATGACCGCTGTCACCGTGACCTGCCATGGCGAGTGCCGCCTGCTGACGGTGCAGCGGGCGTGCGCGCCGATCCCTACCGGGTCTGGCTGTCCGAAATCATGCTGCAACAAACGACGGTGGCTGCCACCATCGCCTATTTCGAAAAATTCACGGCGCTGTGGCCCGATATAAAATCACTCGCCGCCGCGCCGGACGAGGAGGTCATGCGCGCCTGGGCAGGGCTCGGCTATTATTCTCGAGCCCGTAATCTCAAGGCTGCCGCCGCCATGGTGGCTTACCAGTTTGGCGGGCAATTCCCGGACAGTGAAGACGCGCTGCGAGCGCTGCCCGGCGTCGGCGCCTATACGGCTGCGGCCATCGCGGCAATCGCGTTCGGGACACGGACCGCGGTGGTCGATGGCAATGTCGAGCGGGTGACCGCACGGCAATTGGCGCTCGGCATGCCAGCCAAGGCAGCGAAGAACCAAATCCGGGACACTGTTCTTGGTTGGACGCCAGCGGACAAGCCCGGCGATTATGCCCAGGCCATGATGGATCTTGGCGCCACGCTCTGCCGTCCGAAAAATCCGGTCTGTCCGTCCTGCCCGGTTTCGGCAGGGTGCGCAGCCTTTCGCCAAGGCAGGCAGGCCGATTTTCCGGTACGCGCCAGAAAGCCTGGCCGGCCGCTCAGGCGGGGTGCGGCTTTTGTCATGGTTCGCCTGGATGGTGCGGTCCTATTGCGCAAACGCCCGGCCAAGGGCCTGCTCGGCGGCATGAGCGAACCTCCGGGCAGCGCATGGGGGGAAAATCCGGAGCAGACGCCGCCTTTTGGGCTTTCATTTGCACCCGCTGGATCAATCCGCCACGAATTTACGCATTTCCGGCTGGAGCTTGCGGTTTTCCGGCATGACACGCCGGGATTTGCAGCGCCCGATGGCCATTGGTGGGCAATTGACCCCTTGCGCGAAGCCTTGCCAAATGTCTTTGCAAAGGCCATCACGCGGGCGCTCGCTGCTGATCCGGAAGTGCTGCCATGACGCCAATCCGCCATATCGTGTTCGACATCGGCAAGGTGCTGATCCATTTCGATCCGCATCAGGCCTATCTGGACATCATGCCCGACAAGGCCGGGCGCGATTGGTTTTTCACCAATGTCTGCACCCATGAATGGAACCTTGAACAGGACCGGGGACGGAGCTGGGCGGAAGCCGAAGCGTTGGCGATCGCCGCTTTTCCGGATCTGGAGGATCATATCCGCGCCTATCGCCTGAACTGGCACAAGATGGTCAGCCACGCCTATGACGACAGCGTATCCCTCATGCTCGGCCTGATTTCCGCCGGCCATGACGTGACGATGCTGACCAATTTTGCGGCTGACACGTTTGCCGAGGCGCGGCAACGGTGGAATTTTCTCAATGCGCCGCGCGGTGTTACCGTGTCTGGCGAAATCGGTCTCATCAAGCCGCAGCGCGAAATTTACGACCGGCACGCCGGAGATTTCGGGCTTGATCCGGCAGCAACGCTGTTCATTGACGATGCTCAGGTCAATGTCGACGGCGCGAGGGCTGCCGGTTGGCAGGCCGTGCTGTTTACCGGAGCAGAAAACCTGCGCAATGATTTGGCCCGATTGGGGATCAGCGCCTGAGTTCGGCCCGGTTTCCAACCGGGTTCAGCCAGTTCGAAATTTTCAAACAGAAAACCGGGCGCAACCGTGCATGACACCAGCGTCCATTCCCCAAGCGAAGCGGCCGCCTGCCACCAGCCGGGCGGAACAATGGCCTGAGGGCGCTCGCCCGCACCGAGATCCATGCCGAGCACAATCGAGGATTCAGACTTGCCATCTTCCGACAATCTCAGCCGGAGCGGTGCGCCAGCGTGATAGAGCCAAACCTCGGACGAACCATGCACCCTGTGCCAGTGCGAAGGCTTGCCGTTTTCAAGCAGGAAATAGATCGCCGTGGAATGGCCGCGCGCATCGGAGCCGTCATCGCGGAAGGTCTGGCGGAACCAGCCGCCCTCGGGATGAGATTCAAGGTTGAGAATGGCGATGATATCGGCGGCGGTGAGCAAAGTGCGCACTGTTTGGCTCAAACAATCCACGCAATTGGCACGTCAAGCGCCTTGGCCAGACGCTGCAGCGTGTCCCGCGAACCGGTTTTGCTGCGTCCTTCGATCGCCGAGAGATAACCCTGTCCGATGCCGGCTTCACCCGCGAGCGCCGCCTGCGTCAAGGCGCGCCAACGGCGAAGAGCTTTGAGGCGACTGTCGCCGCGAAGCATGAATGCGGACGCTTCAGACGGAAAAGCCGGGGCAGGATTTTCCGCAAGCGCGGCTTTGCGGGCATCATACAGCGCGATGTCGCCTTGATCTTCGTCGTAGGCAGCGGCGACAAGTGCGTCATAATCGGCGCGTGACAGCAAAACCATTTCCTCGCCGCCCGGACTGCGGATGATCTGCACATCATTCATGGCTGTCTCCTTCACAATTTTCGGTACGTCGTTGTTTCCCGCTTGCCGATATAGATCGCCAGAATGGTTGTCCGGTCTTCATCAAACAACACGCGGTAGCGGCCGATCCTGAGCCTGAAACCATCCCGCCCGGACAGGCGCTTGACATCTCCCTCGCCTGAAACGGCATATTTGTTCAGCCCGGTCTCGACATCCAGACGCGCATCACGCGGCAAGCTATCCAGATCTTTTGCCGCCTGATGCGTCAAGATCACGGTCTTCATGGCGAATTATCACAATTATTGCTGAAACTGTCAACGAATATCGCGCAAATATCACTATTCGCCGTACCGCATAAGCCAAAACGCCCGGGAAGGCTCCCGGGCGATTCGGCGTCAGGCGGTGACTGGAGGAAACCGCCTTCCGGTAATGGGTTCAGTCCCCGGCCGCGCCGAAACTGGCGCGCACCTTCGACCGCAGCGCATCAATGGGCTGCAGGGCGCCTT
>JBATMU010000352.1:0-7265 GCA_049289995.1 Rhizobiaceae bacterium
GTGATCTGGTCTGGCTGCACCGTGCGCCAGCCGCCGGTCACGGCCAGCACCGCCGCCAGCATGAAGAACACCATGGTCATGCGGATGCGCACGAAGGCCATGGCGCCAAGCGTTGAAGACGGATTGGCCGAGATGATGGAGGACGCTGCCCAGGCAAGGGCCGCGCCCAGCGCTGCAAGATAAAAAATCATGCCCGCGCCTTACAGAAGGCGGCGCCAGGCAGCAAGCCCGGTTGTCGGGCCCGCCTCCCTTACGCCTTCCACAGCCGGACCGGCGGCTTGTCCGACCGCGCCAGAACGCCCTTGGCCTCCTGGTCAAGCTGCACGGCCTTCATCCACCAGCCGGTTTTTTCACCGCCGGGGAAAAGGTCTTGCGGCAGAAGCGGCGCAATTGCCTTCTGGATCTCGGCAGGCGTCAGCCCGGGCGGCGCGGCAGGCACGATTTTCAGCACTGCCGCCTTCATGGCCGCAAACATCACCGGATCAACATTGTAGGTCTTGCCGGGCTGCAGCACGTTTTCGATTTCGAGTTTTGGCGTTTTGGCCATTGTCTTTCCTATTCTTCGCCCAAAACCTCGAACCCGCCGAAAATGACGCGGGTGCGGTCAAACGGCATCGGCATTGATCCGGACTGCATGTCGCGGGCTTTCATCATTTCCGCCCAGGCGGCATCCCGCATGTCTTTGGACGTCCATCTGACAAACCGGGTGACAATGGTTTCGCCCGGCTGAAGTTTCACCGCCGATGCAAACGAGTTCGCCATGCCATCGGGAAAATCCGAGCCCCAGCATGCGGTGACGGAGAGCGCCCCGGCCTGCAGCGTCAGCTCCCCCATCATCCTGGCATAAGCGGCATAGGCATCCTTGTCGGCAATCAGAACCGGCCCGACGAATACATCCATGTAAGCCATCGGCCTATCCTTTCGATCCACCCGTGTTTGGCTTGGCCGCTGCAGTCCATGCCTCAAATCTCCAGGATCGTCTCGAACCCGCCGAAGATCATGCGCTTGCCGTCATACAGGTCCGGCCCGTTCATCATCAGCGGATCGGCCATCACGGTTTTCCAGCCGGCGTCACGCACCGCCTTCGACGGCCATTTCACCCAGGAAAAAACGATACCCTCGCCCTCCTTGCGCTGCACGGCCAGCGGAAACGAGGTGAGCTTGCCTTCCGGCACATCATCGCTCCAGTTTTCGGTGACGCCCGCCGCCCCGTGTTTCACGAACAAGGGACCGATCTTTCCGGCCCATTCGAGATAAGCCGCCTTGTTGGTTTCCGGCACCGCCGCCACCCATCCGTCGATATAGGCCATGGAAAATCCTCCTCTTCAGTGAAATCAGCTCTTGTTTCCGATGAGCGCAAACATCGCGCCCTGCGGGTCAAGGCATGGGGCAATCCATGTGCCGCCCGGCACCTCATGCGGCTCCATCAGCACAGCCCCGCCATTGTCCCTGACCCGTTTGACCGCCGCGTCGATGTCGCCGATGGAAAAATAATATAGCCAGTGCGGCATTTGCGTTTGCGGCATCCTGGTCATCATGCCGCCAAAGCCGAACCCGCCGGTCCCGTCGCCAAACGTGCGGTAGATCCCCACCGGCCCGCCCATGTCGTGCTCGGCATCCGCCACCCAGCCGAACAGTGCGGAATAAAACGCCCAGGCTTCGTCCAGATTGCCGGCATGCAATTCGTTCCAGCCGACATGGCCCTTGGCCATGAAGGGCGCCGCTTCCGGTGGTGTGTCGAGATTGCCCCTGAACAGTATGAAGCCCGCGCCATGCGGATCGGCCGCCACCGCAAAGCGCCCGACGCCCGGAATGTCTTGCGGACCCTTCCAGATCTTGCCGCCTGCCTTGGTGACTTTTTTGGCCCAGCCGTCGACATCCGGAACGCCAATATAGCCCATCCACATCGGTGGCACGCCCTGGTTTTCCTCCGGGGTCGCCATGATGCCGCCAACCTGGGCGTCGCCGTTGTAGAGCAGCGTATAGGCTTGGCCCGGCATGCCCGAATCTGCGCAGCGCCAGCCAATGACCGCGCTGTAAAACGCCTCCGCCGCCTTCACGTCATTTGTCATCAGGTCATGCCAGATAAAGGTGTTGACCATGGCTTTCATTCCTCTTCGCAGCTGAACAGCAATTCCACATAGCGCCTCAGGTGATCGAGGCTTTCGCTGGCAATGCCCGGCCCGTTCTCCGCTTTCGCCAGAATGAACGCGCCCTGGATGACCGCCTGCGTATGCAGCGCAAGGCTGGCCGCGCTGAACGCAAACCGCTTGCCGCTTTGCGCCATTGCTGCGGCGATATCGGCTTCCAGCGTAAGCGCATGGCCTTCAATCGTGGCGCGGCACGCCTCGCGGATCGCCGGGCTCGACACATGCACTTCCTGCACCATCGTGCCGACAAAACACGTGTAGTCCGGCGTCTCGCCTTTCAGGATAGCCTTGCGGAAATCCACATAGGCCAGCACCCGCTCCAGCGGATCGGCAGGGCCATGATAGGGCGCGCCCTCGAACAGGCCGCTGGTCATCGTCCCCCAATAGCCGGCCGCCGCCACCGCCATGTCTTCCTTGCTGGCGAAATGATGGAAAAAGCCGCCCTTGGTCAGCCCGGCCACTGAGCAGATGTCGTCTATCGTCGTTGCCGCATAGCCCTTGGTTCTGACCGCAGTCAGCGCCGCATCCAGTATTTTTTGCCTTGATCCCTTGCGGATAGTGCCTGTCATTGCCCCGCGATTCCTTTTTGTCAAATAACCATACCAACCGGTCGGTTTGAGTCAAGTCTTTCCTGGCCTGCCGGCTTCACCGTAAGGTGACTGGCCATTTACCGCCCATGTTCGTAGCGATAATCTGTGACAAAATGGAGCGGCGGCAATGATGCCCGGCATGAACAGGCGCAATTTCTTGGCGGCAATAAGCGCAGTGGCCGTTTTGCCGCGCACGGCCGGCGCTGCGGCTTCACCGGTCTCAACCGTTGAACTGTTCACCAGCCAGGGCTGCTCATCCTGTCCGCCGGCCGACGCGCTCCTGGAGACGCTCTCGGCCCGGCCTGACCTGCTCGCTTTGTCCTATCACGTCGATTACTGGGATTATCTCGGCTGGAAAGACACGCTCGGCAGCACTGAAAACACCCAGCGCCAATATGCCTATGCCCGCAGCTTCAAGTCGCGCTCGGTCTATACGCCGCAGGCCGTCATCAATGGCGCGGTCCATGTCAACGGCGCCAGCCGCGCCGAGATCGATGCGGCACTTGCCGCCAATGTCCTGCCGCAAGCTGCCCGCGTCACTATCGCCGCACAATATTCCAATGACCGCATCATCATTGAAACATCTCCCGCCTCCGGCGAAGCGGCGCACGCCCATGTGCTGATCGCCTGGTTCGAGCCCATGGCCGATGTCGTCATCACCCGCGGTGAAAACCGCGGCGAAACGCTGCGCTATGTCAACGCCGTCAAGGCGCTGCGCACCATCGGCATGGCGGGCTCCGGGCCGATGCGCTTTGAAATTCCCGAAACCGAATTTGCCAATGCCGGAGCCCATGGCTGCGCCATCCTGGTTCAGGCCATGTCCGAAGACGGCGCGCCCGGCACGATTTATGGCGCCGCCCGGCTTTCGGCCCGAACCGGCTGAAGCACAAAAAAAGGCGTCTTTCCGGGGAGGAAAGACGCCATGGGCTTTTGGGATCGTCGCCTTTCGGCTCTTGCGAGCCGTCCCTTGCGGGACTTGAGTGGTTCGGCCTGGCCACGCTCCGAGGGCGGGGGGCTTGGGGTTTCGCAGCGTTTCCAGACCGAACCGTCTCAGGCAACGAGGCGATGGTGGCGGTCAATCAAGGCTGCAAACGGGAGAAATCGCGGCCCAAATGTGGCGGCGCAATCACACTGTTTCGCAATGTGTCCCGCAACGTGATTCACTTGGTTATCGATTTGTCATCTGGACGCGCGTCGCGCAGCGGCGGCAGTCGGCTCTTGCAATTCCGGACCGATCAGGCAAACTTTTGCCATGAGCATTCACAATGGCCCTGCCAATGACTGACCGCCCCGATGGCGCGATGGACGGCGAGCCGTCCATTCTGGCCTTCGCGGCCCGGCCAGCCGGATTGCCTGTTTCCTTCCACCGCCGCGAACTCGAGGAAATCCTGCGCCTTTATGGCCGCATGGTCGCTGCAGGCCATTGGCGCGATTACGCCATCGACCATCTGGCGGCGCGCGCCGTGTTTTCGGTCTATCGGCGCGCTTCAGAAACACCGCTCTACCAGATCGTCAAGGATCCGGCCCTGGCGCGCAAGCAAGGCATGTTCTCGGTCATCGCCTCAAGCGGCCTCATCCTCAAGCGCGGCCATGAGCTTTCCCGTGTTCTGGCCGTTCTCGACCGCAAGCTCAGCCTTGTGGCGCCCTAAGTGACGCCCTGAACCGCATTTCCGGCAGTGATGCCGGATCGGGCGGCGATGCCGTGCCGCCATTCAGCTCAAGCTGCATGATGACCGTATCGAGCCACCGCCCGAACTTGAAGCCTGACCCTGCGATCACCCCGCTATGGCGGAAACCGAGCGCTTCGTGCAGCGCAACCGAGCCCGGATTGCCCTTGCCGTCGCCGATCACCGCGCAGACCTGCCGGAACCCAAGCCCTGAAAGCTCGCCAATCAGGGCCGTGAGCAGCGTCTTGCCCATGCCCTTTCCCTTGTGCTCTGGCGCGACATAGACCGAATCCTCGGCCATGAACCGGTAGGCCGGGCGCGGCCGGAAAGCCGACGCATAGGCGTAACCGGCGATGGCGCCGTCCGTCTCGGCCACGATCCACGGCATGCCCGCCGCCCGAACTGCTTCGAACCGCTGCCCCATTTCCCCAAGCGATGGCGGCTCAAGCTCGTAGCTGCCGCCGCCGTTCTCGACAGCGTCGCGGTAGATGGCGGCAATGGAAGCAAGGTCGGCTGCAATTGCGGGACGGATGGTCAGGGTCAAGGCGGCGTTCTCCGGCATGTCGCCGCCATATCAGGAGATTTCCGCGCAAAAGAAAAGGGCGGCCCGCAAGCCGCCCTGATCCGTTTGTGCCGTTCTGCCTATTCGCGGTTGCCGAGGAACCGCAGCAGGAACATGAACAGGTTGATGAAGTCGAGATAGAGGCTGAGCGCGCCCATGATGGCCTTGCGGCCGCCGCTCTCGGCATCATCGCCTTCGTAGTAGGATTCCTTGATCTTCTGGGTGTCCCAGGCGGTCAGGCCGGCAAACACCAGAACGCCGCCCGCCGAAATCGCAAACCCGAGCGCCGAAGAGCCCATGAAGATATTGACGATCGAGGCGATGATGATGCCGAACAGGCCCATCACCATGAACGAACCCATGGCGGTGAGGTCGCGCTTGGTCGTGTAGCCGTAAAGCGATAGCGAACCAAAGGCCGCAGCGGTCACGAAGAAGGTCTGCACGATCGACGCGTCGGTATAGACAAGAAAGATCGTCGACAGCGACAGCCCGACCATGGCCGCATAGGCCCAGAACGTCGTTTGCGCCGCCGCCACGCTCATCGTGTGGATGCGGAACGACAGGAAAAACACCATGGCCAGCGGGGCCAGGATGACGACCCAGCGGAAGCCGCTGGCATAGATCAGGTTGCCGAACGGCGTCAGCGCGCCATCGGCGACCGCCAGCTGGAAAGCGCCCCAGGCGGCAAGGCCGGTCACGGCAAGGCCGATGGCCATCAAATTGTAGACGCGCAGCATATAGGCGCGCAGGCCTTCATCAATGCCTGCATCAACCTGCGTGCCGAAGCGCGTATTGGTGTTGCGAAGTTCAGCCATGTTATCCTCTTTGCATACATCCCGTCCGGTGTCGGGCCGGCTTTCAGGCCCGGGCGCCGCTGGCGGGACTCCAGCATGCCTGCCCATAATATGAGGTGAGCCGCCGCCGATGACAAGGCATGAGCAAAATCTTCTGGATCAAAGCATGAACATTTGCCTGAAAGGCAGGATTTCCGCGCACTATTGCGTCGCTTAAAGCGCCCGCAGCACCGGCGCCGCCTTCTGGCCCAGCGCCCGCCAGGTGCCAGCCAGCCCGAATCCGACCGTCAGCACCAAAGCCGCCAACAGCGTCAGTCCGGCGACTTCCGGCGAGAAATGCGCCTCAAGCTTCATGATCCTTGCCGTCACGAACCAGGCCGCAACGCCGCCCGCAAACAGCGCAAACAGCGCGGTCGCGGCCCCCAGCAGCGCATATTCGAGGCCGTAAGCGGCCATCAGCGTCGTCCGCGTTGCCCCGAGCGTCTTCAGGATCACCGCATCCCTGATCCGCGCCTGATTGCCCGCCGCCAAGGCGCCCGACAGCACCAGCACCGAAGCGATCAGCGCCACGGCGGCGGCAGACCGTATGGCGGTGGCCAATTGCGCCACCACCTTGTTGACCACGTCGAGCGCATCCTTCACCCTGACCGAGGTCACAGCCGGATAGGCGCGGGTCACCGCGTTCAGGATGGCTGATTCCTCAGCCGGACCAGCACTTTTGTCGCTGAGGGTCGCCAGCCAGGAATGCGGCGCGCCGGCAAATGTATTGGGTGAAAACACCATGACGAAATTGATGCCCATCGTCTCCCAATCCACCTTGCGCAGATTGGCGATTTTTGCGGTGATGTTGCGGCCAAGCACATTGACCGTCACCGCATCGCCGACCTTCAGGCCAAGCTCGCCGGCTTCCTCGGCGGAAAACGACACCAGCTTCTCGCCCTGATGATTGGCAGGCCACCAGGTTCCCTCGGCAATCGTCGAATTTTTCGGCTGTGTCTCTGAATAGGTCAGTCCGCGGTCGCCGTTCAGCACCCAGCGCGCCTCCGGCTTGAGATCCAGCGTCTGCACATCCTTGCCGTTGAATTCGGTGATGCGGCCGCGCAGCATCGGCACCTTGTTGACCTCGCCTTTTGGCGAGACCTCGGCCAACAGGCCGGAAAACGCCTCGACATCGGCGCTGCGCACATCGGCAAAGAAGAAGTTCGGCGCGGCCTGCATGAGGCTGCCGGAAATCTGGCTGCGCAGATTGCGGTCAATCAGCGACAGCGTCACCAGAAGCGTCAGTCCGAGCCCGAGCGACAGCACCACCGAACCGGTCAGCGCGCCGGGCCGGTGGATATTGCCAAGCGCCAGCCTGAGCGGCGTCGAGCGCACAACGGGCGCGCGCCGTGCCGCCATCCGCACCAGAAAGCCCACCAGCCAAAGCGTCACAAAGGCAAAGGCCGCAGCAGTGACAAAGGCATAGGCAACCGTTTTTTCTCGCGCCAGAAACACGGCGAGCC
>JBATMU010000353.1:0-3980 GCA_049289995.1 Rhizobiaceae bacterium
GGCGTCATCGCGCTGTTTGCGGCAACCATCATCACCGCCGTCAGCTTCAAGAATTTCCTGCACCTGCCGCCCGCACTCGGCATGATGCTGGGCCTCGGCTATTTGCAGCTCTGGTCGTTCTTTCTCAAAAAGCGCGGCACCAAGCGCAACAATGAAGACATGGTGCTTGATTCCTTCCGCCAGTTTGAACGGGTGGAATGGGACACGCTCCTGTTCTTTTTCGGCATCATTTTCGCCGTTGGCGGCTTGGGCGTGCTGGGCTATCTCGCCCTGGCGTCGCAGGCGCTTTATATGGGCCTTGGCGCCACCAGCGCCAATGTCATCATCGGGGCGCTGTCGGCCATCGTAGACAATATTCCGCTGATGTTTGCCGTGCTGACCATGAATCCGGACATGTCGCACGGCCAGTGGCTGCTGATCACTCTGACCTGCGGGGTCGGTGGTTCCATGCTGTCGATCGGCTCTGCGGCCGGCGTGGCGCTTATGGGGCAAGCGCGCGGCGCCTACACGTTTTCCAGCCATTTGAAATGGACATGGGCGATCGCGCTTGGCTATTTTGCCAGCATTGGCGCGCATTTGCTCATCAATGCATCGCTGTTCTAAACCGAATCCATGGACATATTAAGGTCGCAGCAGGACACGCATGTGTCGCAATCCAACCAGTAGTTGGACCATGCCCTGAACAATTTGCCATGCTGCATGCATGAATATGCATTATTCATGGTTTTAGATAGTATGGCGCAAGTATCACGTTGACCATGCATTCCAAATCATGCGATACACTGATTCATGCAGCGAAAGCTTGAGGCTTTACCCTGCGGGAAAGACCCTTTCATAAAAATCCGGGTCAACGATCGATGAATGCCATTCAAAAAGAATTGGGCCTTGAAATGGAAAACCAGGAAATGATGACCAAACCAAGCGACAGCCTGCTTGAACTGACCGCCGATGTCGTTGCCGCCTATGTCAGCAACAATCCGGTTCCGGTCAGCGAATTGCCGGGCCTGATCGCCGAAATCCACGCTGCCCTCGGGCGCATTGGCGGTGCGGTGGAAGCCGCGCCGGCCGAAAAACAGAAGCCTGCTGTTAATCCGAAGAAGTCGGTTGGCGACGACTACATCATCTGCCTTGAGGACGGGAAGAAGTTCAAGTCGCTCAAGCGCCATTTGATGACCCATTTTGGTCTTTCGCCCGAAGCCTACCGCGAAAAGTGGGGCCTCGAGCCGAATTACCCGATGGTTGCACCGAACTATGCGACAGCCCGCTCAAACCTCGCCAAGTCGATGGGTCTGGGCCGCAAGCGCAAGAAGAAGTAATTTCCGTTCCGGCTTTGCCGGGAACCTCAAGCGGCGGCTTTCGGGCCGCCGTTTTTGTTTTGGAATTAGAGTGAATTCAGCGAGGCAAGCGCAATCGGGAATGAACGCGCGCCAGCGCGCAATGGCGCGCCAGATCGTATCCTGCATTTCCGGCCCTGAACCGCTCGCGCTCGCATAGGCGGCCCAGCCTCAGGGCAAGCCGCTGCCGCACTTCTCCGGCCGTTTGTTCGGCGAATTCGAGATCGAGCCCCGCGAGCGCCATCAACGCGGTCCTTTCCTCGGCATCTTTTCGGCGCGCAGCCAGAACTTGTTTCAATTCGCGCTGTATTTTTTCTGAAAGTCCTGAAGCCATTGAATTCATGCCTGTGCTTTGCCGCCACAGCATCACCGGCAACCTGGGGACGTGGAGAAAATCCCGCCAAATTCGGCTGCCGAAAGCAAATTCCTGTTGGATTCCAATCGGCGCCGATTTCAGATGTTCTTTTTTTGTTCACAACATGCTTCAACCCAATATAAGAAGAAATTCCTAATTATATACTTGACAAAAGCAGCACCGAATGGCACAAAGGCCACAAGGAGTTACCCATGTTTCCGATCACGCACGAAATCTATCAGGACGCCGAAAAAGCCCGCGAGCATCTGGAGAAAATCCAGTGGCCGAATGGTCCAATCTGCCCGCATTGCTCCAATTCAATGGCCGGAACCATTACCAAGGTTGAAGGCAAGAAGCATTCGCACCGCGCTGGCCTCTATTACTGCAATTCCTGCAAAGGCACGTTCACCGTGACCGTTGGCACCGTGTTTGAACGCTCCAAGATCGCCTTGAACAAGTGGGTTCTGGCAACGCACCTCATGGCCGCTTCAAAGAAGGGCATGAGCGCTCACCAGCTTCACCGCATGCTTGGCGTAACCTACAAGACCGCATGGTTCATGGCGCACCGCATCCGCGAAGCCATGAAAGAGGACAACTCCACTTCCGGCCCGCTTGGCGGCGAAGGCAAAACCGTTGAAGCCGATGAAACCTACATCGGACGCACGGACGTTGATTACCTTTCACCACAGCGCAAAGGCCAGCCGCGCCTCAAGCGCAAGAAACTGCCAAAGCGCACCGTTGTCGGCCTTGTCGAACGCGGCGGCAAAGTCCGCACCTTCCATATCCAGCACGCTACAGCATCTGCCGTGCGTGACATTCTCGTGCGCAACGTTGACCGCGCATCCGATCTCCACACCGATTCATCACGCCTCTACACCCGCACCGGAGAGGAATTTGCATCGCATAAAACTACCAATCACGCCGCTGGCGAATATGCCCGCCGCGAAGGTGACATTGTGGTTCACTCCAACACCATCGAAGGCGTGTTTTCCGTGTTCAAGCGCGGCATGATCGGCGTTTATCAGCATTGCGGCGAAGCGCACTTGCACCGCTACCTTGCCGAATTTGACTTCCGTTACAATCGCCGCGCCGCCTTGAAAGTCTCAGACGGCGAACGCGCCGAAATGCTCCTTGAAGCCATTCGCGGCAAGCGCCTCACCTATCGGCGGATTGGTGAAGCCAGTTTCGCCTAAGCAGAAGGCGCGTAAGCTTCTATTCCTTCGAAAGCTCAAGAAGCCGCCTGTTTCTGATTAGAGACAGGCGGTTGCCTTTACTGCTCATCGCAGCCAATATCCAAACGGCTATGATGAGTCCTGTCATCGCAAAGCATAGGATCAATTCGGGCGTGCGCAAGATGGATCTCCCAACAAAGGTTTGGCTCGCAAACGAAATCCGAATTTGGGGACTGGCCGTGACCGCAACTATTGGCGTCGTTAGCTTCATCGCTACATGGACTCACAGTCGGTGGAATGCAGAACTTTCTTCGCTACGAGAGGATGCGGCGATTGCCGCAAAACAGGAATCCGACGAAAGGATCGCCGAGGCGAACACTCGCGCCGCCGAAGCAAATCAAAAGGCGGAAGCGGAAAGGTTAGAGCGGCTCAAAATCGAAGATCGACTCGCTGACCGTTCTTTGAATGCGGAACAGACAACTCAGCTCGTGGGAAAAATGAAAGCGTTCAAGGGTCAGGAATATAAGGTCACTACGTTCTGGGATTCGCGTGAGCCACTTGCGTTAGCGAACATCATTCATCGCGCGCTCACTCAGGCAGAGTGGAAGTATATTCCACATGGAGAAGGCGGATCGTTTTTGCTTGGGATGAAAGATGGTATTGAAGTGTTTGTCCACTCAGACGGATCAATCGCTGCCCAAGGTGCTGCCAGCGAATTGGTTGCTGCAATGAATGAAGTTGGACTTCGCGCTAAACTCAAAAATAGTCAGGGATCGCCCAGTGATGTCCTTAGTATAAACGTCGGGACAAAGCCGTAGGCATTTCATTGGCTATGGCTTGGGTTCCTGCGATTCTTTTTTATCTTTTGAGGGCCTGCCTTGCCCGTCATGCGGCTTCGGCGGCGTCTTGAGCATCCGCTTCAAAACCTCGTCGCCTTTTTCCTGGGCTTTGTCTTTTTCGGTGTCTGACATGCTAAAAACCAACTCAACATCTGAATAGCCCCGAGTTTTCTAGACACCCTCGGTCTTCATTTTCTGCTGCCGTTCGAACTCGACGGGCGACAGCATCCCGTTCCTGACATGCTTGCGTGTAGGATTGTAGAACATCTCGATGTAGTCG
>JBATMU010000354.1:0-4588 GCA_049289995.1 Rhizobiaceae bacterium
TGCTGCCGGTCATCCGCAAGACCGCTGGGCTGTAAACCGGCTCCCCCTTCCCAAACAGGAATTTGGCGCGCTATAGTGCCTTTGGACCTCTTCCAACTGGTGCATGATGACAGCCGAAAAAAAGGACGCGCGCCCCGGGCGCGCCGTCCGTAAAAGAACCCCGTCCTATGTGAAAAACCTGCGTGGCGTGAAGAACTGGAAGGAAGCCAAGGAATGGCTTTCCTGGCGTTCGATTGAGGATATCGAATGCATCACGCCCGATCTTGCCGGTGTGCCGCGCGGCAAGATGATGCCTTCCTCGAAGTTTACCAATGAAACCTCTTTGGCCCTGCCCAATGCGGTGTTCAGGCAGACAATTTCCGGCGACTATCCCGCTGAATCCGGCGATTTCCGCCATGATCCACTGGACAGCGACCTCAAGCTTGTGCCCGATCTTTCGACATTATCGGCTGTGCCGTGGGAAACTGATCCCACCGCACAAGTGATCTGCGACATCGTCGGCATCAATGGCAAAGCCATCGCGTATACGCCTCGCAATCTCCTGCGCAATGTCATGGCGCTTTATGACGCCAAAGGCTGGAAGGCAGTGGTGGCGCCGGAGATTGAATTCTATCTTGTCGCCCAGAACATCGATCCGGACTATCCGCTGCAGCCGCCGAAAGGCCGCTCAGGACGCTCGATTTCCGGTGGCCAGGCCTATTCGATTGCCGGCGTCAATGAATTCGACGAGTTGATCGACGACATCTACCATTTCTCGGAAAAGCAGGGTCTGGAAATCGACACGCTGATCCATGAAGAGGGTCCGTCGCAACTCGAAATCAACCTTCGGCACGGCGACCCGCTACAGCTTGCCGACCAGGTATTCCTGTTCAAGCGCACCATCCGCGAAGCGGCAATGGCACACTCCATGTATGCGACATTCATGGCCAAGCCGATCCAGGGCCTGCCGGGATCGGCCATGCATATCCATCAATCCATCGTCAACAAGAAGACAGGCCGCAATATTTTCACCGATGAGGAAACCGGGGCCGAGACGCCTGAATTCTTCCATTTCATCGGCGGCATGCAGCGCTATGTGCCGGCGCTTCTGGTGATGCTGGCGCCCTATGTGAATTCCTACCGCCGGTTGACACCGGGCATGTCGGCGCCGGTAAACACAGCCTGGGGCTATGACAACCGGACAACGGCCTTCCGTGTGCCGCCGTC
The DNA here is from genome assembly GCA_049289995.1 of Rhizobiaceae bacterium. Taxonomy (GTDB): domain Bacteria; phylum Pseudomonadota; class Alphaproteobacteria; order Rhizobiales; family Rhizobiaceae; genus JBATMU01. Next base: position 1,207 of record JBATMU010000354.1, read on the forward strand.
ATCGCCCGCTGCAAGGCGGGTCGAGAACCGGCTGCCGTCATCGGATGCCAATCCTTATCTGGCTTTGGGCGCCTCGCTTGCCGCCGGCTATCTCGGCATGGTCAACAAGATCAAGCCGAGTGAGCCCAGCACGGTCAACACCTATGGCGCCGGGGTGCAATTGCCGCGCGGTCTCCTGGATGGCGTGGCGCTTTTGGAAAGCGAGCCGGAGCTTGAAAAGATCTTCGGACCCGAATTCATTGCGATCTATTCGGGCGTCAAGCGCGGCGAATTCGAGACTTTCATGCAGGTGATCAGCCCGTGGGAACGTGAATATCTCCTGTTGAACGTGTGACGCCATGACCGGCTATCAAAGCCCGGTTTCGCCGGGCACTTCCTGGTACGAGGCGACCTGCGGGGAGCGGCCGAGCTACTCCGGTCTTGACGGTGACGCACAGTGCGACGTGCTGGTGATCGGTGGCGGTTTCACCGGGCTTTCGGCGGCCTGCCATCTTGCAGAGGCCGGCGTCAAAGTGATCCTGCTTGAACAGCACCGGCTGGGTGATGGCGCTTCGGGACGAAATGGCGGCCAGTTCGGCACCGGGCAACGCGCCTGGGCCGAAGAGCTGGAAGCCGAATATGGCCTGTCGCGGGCCATGGCGCTTTTCGGCATGGCCGAAGACGCCAAGGCGCACATGCTGGCCTTTGCCGAACGCAACAGCATAGAGACGGATTACACGCCGGGGCAATTGTCGGTCATCCACAAGCCGGCCTATATCAAGGACTATCAGGCGCATGCCGAGATCATGGCAACGCGTTTCGGTTATCCGCACATCCGCTACATGGATGCAGCGGAAACCGCCGAACGGCTTGGCTCAGCGCGTTATCTCGGCGGCACGCGCGACCTGGGCACCGGCCATATTCACCCGTTGAAATTCCTGATCGGGCTGGCGCGGACAGCAGCAAGCGCCGGGGCAATGCTGCACGAAGACAGCAAGGTGCTCGCGCTGACCCGAAACAGCGGCAAAGTCGTCGCCAAGACCGCCAAGGGCACGGTTACGGCCGGGCGGGCGCTTCTGGCGGTCAATGCCTATGGCGGAACTTTGGAACCCGTTTCGGCAGCGCATGTCATGCCGATCGGATCATTCATCGGCGCAACCGAGCCGCTGCCGGAGAACACCCCTGTGCTGCCGGGCAGCGAGAGCGTCGACGACAGCCGTTTTGTCGTGCGCTATTTCCGCAAGTCGAAAGACAACCGCCTGCTGTTTGGCGGCCGGGAAATCTATACCGCCGGATCGCCTGCCGAGATCGAAAACGGCGTGCGGCGGCAGATTGCTGAAGTCTATCCCGCTTTGGCAAATGTCCGGATGACGCATGCCTGGGGCGGATTTGTCGGCATCACCATGCCGCGCAAGCCGTTTGTGCGCGAAGTCATGCCGGGGGTCACGTCAATTGGCGGATTTTCCGGGCATGGGGTGATGTTGTCGAATTTCACCGGCAGGCTCTATGCCGAAACGCTGACCGGCAATGACGACAAGCTCAGGCTGCTCAGGGAGCTAAAAATATCGCCCTTCCCCGGCGGACGCCGCTTCCGTACGCCGCTCTTGTTCCTGGCGCTCAACTGGTTTGCACTGCGCGACCGGTTTTGAACCCGCTTGCCGGGCGGCCCTGCATGCCATATTCATGATTGTGCATGCAAAGGGAGGATTTCATGTCTGTTGAACGTGCCGTGCTGGCTTTTGCCGGCGTCATGACGCTGCTGTCAGTCGTGCTGACAATCTACGTTTCACCGCTCTTCGTGTGGTTCACCGTGTTCATCGGGCTGAACATGCTGCAATCGTCATTTACAGGGTTCTGCCCGGCGGCGATGGCATTCAAGGCGCTCGGTTACAAGCCCGGTTCGGCGTTCTAGCCAATCAGCGGACGGCCTTGCGCGCGATCAAACGGATCTCGCTGCGGCCAACGCCGATGTCATCCAGTTCGCTGTTTGACAGGCCGCACAGCTCGGAAACCGTGTTGCGGTAATTGCGCCAGGACTTGTAGGTGGTCAACAGGTTCACGATCGTCTTCCTTCGGATGAGCGCCGAACCGGATGGTCCGTTGCGCTGACCGCTAGATAGGCGTCTGCCTGTTTTGATTCCATATCGGATATTGCACTGCAGCAATGCAGCGCTTGCATGGGCGCGTTCATGAAATCGCAACATCTCAACCGGCCTGCAGCAGCCTCGTCAGGTTCGCCGCAGGATGACGCTGCCGACAGAATAGCCTGCGCCGAATGAACAGATCATGCCGAGGCTGCCCTTTTCGAGATCACCGGAATATTTCTCGAAGGCAATGATCGAACCGGCGGAGGACGTGTTGGCATAGTCCTGGAGGATGTTGGGCTGCTCGCCTGGTTCGGGCGTGCGGCCCAGCACGCGGGCGCCGATCAGGTCATTCATGCCCTTGTTGGCCTGATGCAGCCACATGCGCGAAAGGTTAGCGGGTGCGAACCCTTCGTCCCGGAGATGGGACTGCATCATCTCGGCAACCATGGGCACCACTTCGCGGAAAACCTTGCGGCCTTCCTGACGGAACAGCATGTCGCGGCGATCCTCCATGTGGCCGTCGCGGGTGCGGCGCAGGAAACCGGCATTGTTGCGGATATTGTTGGAAAACTCGGTCTTGCAGCGGGTCGAGACAATTTCCCAGGCGCCTTCGCCCGCCATGGCTTCGCTTTCGATCAATACGGCGGTGCAGACATCGCCGAAAATGAAATGGCAATCGCGGTCGCGCCATTCGAGATGGCCGGACGTGATTTCCGGATTGACCATGAGGATGGAGCGCGCGGCACCCGACAGGATCATGCCGGCCGCCGCCTGAATGCCAAAGGTTGCCGAGGAGCAGGCGACATTCATGTCAAAGGCAAAACCGGAAATGCCGAGCGCCTTCTGCACTTCGATGGCGATGGCCGGATAGGCGCGCTCCATATTGGAGGCCGCGCAGATCACCGCATCGATATCGGCCGCCGACCGGCCGATCTTGTCCATGGCGGCTCTGGCGGCCTTCACGGCGATTTCGGCCATCAGCGACAGTTCGTCGTCAGAACGCTCGGCAAAATGCGGATACATTCGCCCGGGATCGAGCACGCCCGCCTTTTCAATGACATGGCGGCGCTCGATACCCGACGCCTTGAGAATGAATTCTTCGCTGGACAGTGCAATGGGCTGGCGGCTGCCCAAGGCGATCTCTTCGGCATGCAGGTCGTTCTGGATGGCAGCATAGGCATTGAAGGCAGCAGCCAATTCCGCATTGGTGATGACAGCTTCCGGCGTGAAGACTCCCGCTGCAGTGATCATTGCCTTTGCCATGACGCCCCCGATTCGCTTTGCCGGAGCAAGACTATGCCGACACTGGGTGAAGG
>JBATMU010000355.1:0-2280 GCA_049289995.1 Rhizobiaceae bacterium
GTGCTGCTTGGTTCGGCCATGCAGAAACGCCACGAACAGGCGGGCGAAAAGGTCGGCACCGGCTTCGTCCGCTCGCGCTACAGTCTTTGGCGGGAAATCAACCGCAATGTCGAATGGGTGTTCACCAATGACGCCGTCGAGGTGCAAGACTTTCTGGACGCGCTGAAACGCGAGACCTGAACCCAGCCCGGCCCTCACCGCCCGGCATGCATCAGTTCGCCCTGCAATTTGGCCACAGCGCCTTCCGAGAGTTCCGCCGCCAAGAGCCGGTTCGGATCCGCCGGGCGCGGCAGGCTGATCTGCCCGTAAGGCAGGCGCACAAAACCGAATGGCCCGTAATAGGGCGCATCGCCGACCAGAATGACCGCCCCGAACCCTTTCGCCCGCGCCTTTTCGAGCGCCAGGCCAACCAGTTGGCGGCCAATGCCCTGGCTCTTGTGATCCGGGCGCACGGCAAGTGGCCCGAGCAGCAGCGCGCGACCCTCGCCAGCCTTCACCGGCGTCATGCGCACCGAGCCGATGACCACCCCTGCCTGCATGGCCACGAATGACAGGAGCGGGTCATGCCCGCCCTGCTCGCGGATCTTGTAGGCAGCGCGGGCAAAACGGCCCGGGCCGAACGCCTCTTCGTTGATGGCTTCGATTTCAGCATCATGGGCCGGTGCTTCCGGCAGGTATTCTATCTTGGTCATGGAAATTCCGCTTGGACAAAGCTGGTGGAGGCGCAATACTGCGCGGCGGCGCTCAGGCGCGGCGGCTTCGTCGGCAGGCGGGCAATCTTTTCAAGGCATTTTCTCCAACCCGTCCCGGCTATCATCCGTTCGGGCTTGTGTCCATACCGTTGAACAGTCTGGCTGCTTCTGGCGGCTGGTTTCGGACCGCTCATTGGCCTATTGATCCGCCAATCCGGTTGCAGGAGTCCGCCATGGGAATGCTCGTTGACGGCAAGTGGCGCGATGCCTGGTACGACACCGCCGCCAGCGGCGGGCGGTTTATCCGCTCCGAGGCGCTGTTCCGCAATTGGGTGACGGCAGATGGCCGCCCCGGGCCGACCGGCGCCGGCGGCTTCAAGGCAGAACCGGGCCGCTACCATCTCTATGTGTCGCTCGCCTGCCCCTGGGCGCACCGCACGCTGATCTACCGCGCCCTGTTCAAACTCGAACACATGATTGGCGTATCCCTTGTCGATCATGAAATGCTGGAAAACGGCTGGACCTTCCGCATCCGCGACGGTTCCACCGGCGACAAGCTGTTTGGCGCAGACTTCATGCACCAGATTTATACCCGTGCCGAGCCGGCCTATTCGGGCCGCGTCACCGTGCCGGTTCTGTGGGATACGCAGACCGGCGTCATCGTCTCCAATGAATCCTCGGAGATCATCCGCATGCTTGGCGGTCCGTTCGCGGCCTTGTCGGGCATTGCCAATGACCTCTATCCGGAGACGCTGCGGTCCGAAATCGATGCGGTCAACACGCTAGTCTATGCGGACATCAACAATGGCGTTTACCGTTGCGGCTTCGCCACCACGCAAGCTGCCTATGACGAGGCGCATGCCACCCTGTTTGCCGCGCTCGATGCGGTGGAATTGCGCCTTTCCCGCCAGCGCTACCTGACCGGCAGCACAATCACCGAGGCCGATTGGCGGCTGTTCACCACCCTGGTGCGCTTTGATGCGGTCTATGTCGGCCACTTCAAATGCAACCGGAACCGCATTGCCGACATGCCGAACCTGTCCGGCTACCTGCGTGAACTCTACGCCGTGCCGGGTGTGGCGGGCACAGTGGATATGCATCACATCAAGGCGCACTATTACGCCAGCCACCGCACCATCAATCCGACCGGCATCATACCGGCGGGGCCGCTGCTCGATTTTGACGCCCCCCATGACCGGGACCGGTTTCCGGCCGCTTGAACCTACCAATGCCGGATCGGGGCAGCACCGCCAAAAACCTCGTCGAGCCTGCGGCGCGTGCCGCCCGTTGTCTCGGCGGGCAGCGCGTTCAGCGCAAAGAAACCGGCTTCGGCGATCTCCCGGTCAGGTCCGCGCGGCGCGGTTTGCCTGAAGGCAGTGACCAGATAGACCGCCACATGATCGCGACGGCTGACATGGGCGTTCAGATGCAGCGAACGCAGGACCGGCGGGCCCAACAGCTCGATATTGCCCTCTTCGGCCAGCTCGCGCGCCAGCGCCTCCTCAAAGGTTTCGCCATGCTCGACCCCGCCGCCCGGCAATTGCCAGCCTGGCACATAGGTGTGGCGGATCAGGAAAACACTGCCCGC
>JBATMU010000356.1:0-1531 GCA_049289995.1 Rhizobiaceae bacterium
TTCCGTTGGTCTTGGCCAATGCGGTGTATTCGTGGGTGATGGAGGCATAGTCGCGCACCCCGCCGAGATAGAGGTTGCTGTGGAAGCAGGTTTGATATTTTTCATTGGGCTCGATCAGGGTCACCGCGATGGCGCCGGCGCTGTCCTTGGCGATGTATTTCGCCGCCGTCGCGCCACCCGCGCCGCCGCCAATCACCACGACCCGCGGTTTGGCCTGGGCGAGAATCGCGGGTGCCCCCAGTATCATCGCGCCAGTGAGCGCCGCAGTTCCCGTCAGCAATTGCCTTCGATTGAAGTCCATCTATCCCTCCCGCTGGTTTTGACTTTCCGACTTTAGGTCCGGGCGCTGGCCGCCTTGTGCCGGGCGGATGCGCTCGCTTTCACCGAACTGATCGCTTCTCGAATTTGCGGCCGGACAAGGCTCCCTTGAATGCGCGCATCACTTCGCGCTGGATTGTGACGTCACCGCCCCGAAATAGGCCGCGAGCGCGGCGATCTCGTCGTCCGCAAGCCGGCCGGCAATGGTCTGCATGATAGGATTCTCCCGGTGCTTGTCCTTGTATGAGTTCATCACTGCGACAAAATTTTCTTCGGGCCACCCGGTGATCCGTGGAACCCCTCCCGTCACATGGCCTGAAATCTGATGGCAGGCCACGCACTCGTTGGACAAGTACGCGCCAAGCTCACGGTCTCCGGCATAGGCGCTAGCGAACGAGCTTGCCGCCAGGAAACCAACCGATGCTGCCAAGCGCCGGGACATAGCCATCAATCCACCTTAGGGCCGGCTTTGCTGTCAGGCGTGACGTCCACCGAAACGGCGCGACCGATCACCTTGGTGGTGGCAGCGCGGCAATCCTTCATACAAGGGTCCTTCTTCCAGAAGTGCTTTTCGGCGGTCTCGCGATCATCTGGATAGAATGCCGCGGCGTTTGGCATTTTGATAGACGTGAAATTCTTCTCGTTGAGCTCGAAGTTCTCGTCCTTGACGATGTCGTTCATGCTGAGAACATATGCCGTGAGCGCATAGACCTCGTCGTTCGTCAGGGATTGCGCGTTGCCAAAGGGCATGGCGCGCTTAACATAGTCGAAGAACGTCGATGCGTCCGGCCAAAACGAGCCGACGGTCTTGTCGGGCCGGTCGGCCTTCAGCGTGCCTATTCCTCCGGCAATCACGGGGTATCGACCGACGCCCTGGCCGAACTCGCCGTGGCAAGACGCACATTTCTCCTGAAAGACGACGTCCCCCTGCTTTACCGTGCCCTTTCCGACCGGAAGGCCCTTCCCGTCCGGCCGAACGTCTGTGTCCCAGGCACTGACTTCCTCCGGCAAGGCCAAGCGCCCAAGACCGAGCTTTGCGGAAGACTTTGCGGCAACCTGCTGCGCCGAAACTTCAACGATCGGCGTCGCGGCCAAGCTCCCGCCAAGGACGCCAGCGAAAAGGAGTTTAGCCAATCTCGACATTTTCAGTCTCCCCACCTGCACGCACCAGCCAGGTCTGAATGCCGTTGTTGTGATAGATCGAGTTGACGCC
>JBATMU010000357.1:0-8970 GCA_049289995.1 Rhizobiaceae bacterium
TGCTCGGCTCGATTCCTTCGAAGGCACGCTGATGATCGAAGGCGGCGACCCGCACGCCAAGCACAAGCACGGCGGTTGATCAAATCAGCCGAAAAAAAGGGGGCGGCGCAAGCCGCCCCTGAACTCCAAAATAATAGACGGCCTAAAGACACAAATGTGAAGCCGGAGGGAAATACAATGTCTGCAATCGCCCGCCTGACCTATGCCATTCCCCTGTTTGGCTGGATGCTGAGAGACGCCGCAAAAGGCAAGGATGACGCCAAGATCTGGTTTGTCCTGAACCTGGTTGGCCTCTGGCTGGCCGCCATTGGGCTTTTTGGCCTTCCTGCACTCATCCTTCCGGCGCTTTGCGCCGTGCCAGCCATCTTTGTCGTGCTGACCCTGCTGACCTGGGGAAAATAGGGTCAGCCGCCATCATGCCCTTTGGGCCGGTGGACGAGTGTCACCAGCACGAAGGAGATGATCATCAGCAGATACCAAGCCCCCAGTTTCGAAACCGAAACCGGGGTCCAGCCGGAGGCTTGTTCCGGATAGAGCCAGGCGCGCGACCAGGTTGCGAGGTTTTCTGCTATCCAAATGAAGACCGCCACCAACAGAAACCCCAAAAGCAGCGGCATCCGGTGGCGAAACCGGAAGACCCGGTAGTGAACCTGTGTGCGCAAAAACAGCAAGCCAGCAGCGCCAAACAGCACCAGGCGGAAATCAAGCGTGAAATGGTGAGCGAAGAAATTGGCGTAGATCGCCAGCGCCAACAGGCCCGTCGCCCAGATTGGCGGATATTTGTCATAGCGCATGTCAAAAATGCGGGTGATGCGGGCCAGGTATGACCCGACCGCCGCATACATGAAGCCGGAAAACAGCGGCACGCCTTCAATGCGGAAAAAGTTCGCCTCGGGATAGGTCCAGGAACCGGCCTGCGTCTTGAAGAGCTCCATGAGCGTGCCGACCAGATGGAAAATGAAAATGACACGCGCTTCTTCCGGCTTTTCCAGTTTGAACGCCAGCATGGCGCCCTGAATGGCAAGCGCGGCCAAAAACAGGAAATCATAGCGCGTCAAGCCGGAATTTTCCGGCCATAACAGCCGTGTTCCAAGGATCAGCGCCAGCATTGCCCCGCCAAACAGGCAGGCCCAGGCTTGTTTCAAGCCGAAGACTGCGAACTCCACCGCCGCACCCGCCGCTCCCCCTTGCGGCATCCGCGCCAGAACAGCGTGCGCAGCCGCATCGATGCGGGCCTCGACGCTGGTCATCTGCTTCATGGATTTGGTCTCAGCGCCTCAAGGAATTCGCACAGATTGTCGGTGACAAAATCCACGTCGTCTTCATCGTCGGGGTCGCGCTCCCAATATTCGGCGAAAGTCGGTTCGAAATTGCGCGGTACAATCAGCACCGTTGTCATGCCCATGGATTTTGGCACCGCCAGATTGCGCGCCAGGTCCTCGAACATTGCAGCCTTTGGCCCGGCAATCTTGTGCAGGGCGCGAAACGCTTCATAGGGCGCGCGTTCGGGTTTCGGCGTCATCCCGGCAGCAATGATGTCAAAAATATCCTCGAAATGGTCAAGAATGCCGATCCGCCGCGCCGTGGCTTCGGCATGTTTGCGGTTGCCATTGGTGAAAATGAATTTGCGGCCGGGCAGGGCACGGATCGCCGCGCCAAGCGCCGGATCCGGCGCGACCGGTGAGTAGTCAATGTCGTGCACCTCTTCCAGAAAGGCGTCGGGATCGACGGAATGGCGCTCCATCAACCCCTTCAGCGTCGTGCCGTAATCGCGGTAGAACTGCTTCTGGATGACCCGGGCCTCTTCCGGCGGCAGGCCGAGAAGACGGGAAACATAATCCGTCATCTTCACGTCAATCTGCGCAAACAGGTTTGTGTGGTGTGGATAGAGTGTGTTGTCGAGGTCAAACACCCATTCGGTGATGTGACTGAATCGGTCGGACGAAGGCTTCATGCCGTTTTATGGCACGGTTCGTCTGCCGCCGGAATGCCTGCATTTGGCAAGAATCGGCAATTCGGTAAAATTTGAACAATCGGCGAAACCGGGATTTCAACCAGCTGTGCGACTGTATCCCCAAGGGGAGAATGGAATGCACAAGATCATTCTGAAATCGCTCGGTGCGGCCTCTGTTGCAATGGTTGCGACATTCGCCCTGATTTTCACCGTCATTCCGGCCATGGGCGAAACTATCGCCCCGAGTGCGATGGTCTTGGCTCTAGTCGGCCCTTTCCTGGTTGGCAGCCCGATTACCGCAGTGATTTTCTGGCAGGCCGACCGGGCACATGCCCTGAACCTTGAGCTTGCCGAAGCGCATCGCAGGCTGGCCGAAGCCCATGAGCAATTGGGCGAGAAATCCCGCCGCGACCACCTGACGGGCATGCTCAACCGCGAGGGCTTTCTGGCCGCGTTTTCGGATTCGCGCCGCCGCAAGGAACAGGGCGTTTTCCTGATTATAGACGCCGATCATTTCAAGCGCATCAATGACACTTTCGGCCATCTGACTGGCGATGAGGCACTGAAGCTGATTACCCAGGCCATCATCGCCTCGGTGCGCGGCGTTGATATCGCCGGGCGCATAGGCGGCGAGGAGTTTGGAATATTCCTTGCCGGGGCAAATGACGTGGAATCGCGCATTGTCGCCGAACGCATCCGTCATTCCGTCGAGCAGCTCGTCTTCAATCCAATTCCCGGGCAGACGCTGCCGTTGACTGTGTCCATCGGCGGAACGTTCGCTTCGCCCGGTTCCACGGTTTCCGAACTGATGCGCGAGGCGGACTGCCGCCTTTACATGGCCAAACATTCCGGCAGGAACCGGGTGATCCTCGACGAAGCCATAAAAATCGCCGCTTGAAACGGCTTGCTGACCGCTACCCCGCAGTATAGGGCAGCAACCGGCCCGACTAGGCGGGCATGCGGATGCCGCCTTGAACACCTGGATAATCATCACGCTTGCGGCGGCTTTTCTGCAAAACCTTCGTTCGGTTTTTCAGAAGAAGCTGAAATCCGTCATGGGAACGACCGGCGCGACCTTTGTCCGCTTCGGATTTGGCGCGCCGTTTGCCCTTCTGTTTCTGTTTGGCCTGCAAGCCCTGACCGGGCATCCGCTGCCCTCGCCAAACGCAGCTTTTCTGGGCTGGGTGATCCTTGCCGCACTTGCCCAGATCGGTGCGCAGGCACTGCTTGTTCACCTGTTTTCACTGCGCAATTTTGCAGTCGGCACGGCCTATTCCCGCACCGAACCGGCGCAGGCCGCAGTCTTCAGCCTGCTGCTTCTCGGCGAAGGCATGAATGCGGGCGCGGTCGCGGCGATCATCGTCAGCATGATAGGCGTCCTTTTGATTTCCGTCGCCCGCGATCCGTTTTCCGTGAAAGGGCTGATTACATCGCTGAATTCGCGCACGGCGCTCATCGGGATGGCCTCCGGCGCCGGCTTTGGTCTGGCGGCCACCGGCTACCGGGCGGCGTCACTGGCTTTGGGACGCACCATGGCCGAGCCGGATTTCCTCATCCAGGCGGCCACGGTTCTGGTCTGGGCGATCCTGCTTCAGTCAGCATTGATGCTCGGCTGGATCTTTCTGAAGGAGCCGGAGGAACTTCCCCGCATCCGCGCAGCGTGGAAAATGGCGGCGCTTGTTGGCCTTGTTGGGGCTTCGGCCTCCTTTGGCTGGTTTGCCGCCATGACCCTGCAGAAGGCGGCCATCGTCAAGGCCTTGGCCCAGGTGGAAATGCTGCTGGCCTTTGGCTCGTCTGTTTTCATATTCAGGGAGCGGATCAACTGGCTGGAACTGGCCGGCTGCGGGCTGATCGTCGCCGGGATCCTGGCGCTGGTCATTTCCAGGTGAACCCTGGGCCCTTTACGGACTGTCAGCGATTTGTCATCAAATATGCCGCAGGGAAAAACGGTTGAATCGCCGCAGGAGTGAGTTGCTTGGGCATGCCGGTGGAAATTTCAGCCAGGCCCTTCGGCTTTTCGCGCCGGAACATCCTGCACCTCTTGTTGGGATCAACCGCTTTGGCAGTTTTCCGTCCGCGGCCCGTCTCTACCGGCGAACTCGTCGAAGTTGACGGCTGGATCCTGCGAAAGAGCGATCTGGCATGATTTTTCAATCGATGACCGAATACCGGCAAGCGGGTTTTGCGCCGCGTGTTTGCGTCATCGGCAGCGGCCCGGCAGGCATGACCATTGCCCTGGAATTAGGCCGCGCAGGCATTCCGGTGGTCATGCTGGAAGCGGGCGGCCTGGATTTTTCTGCCGAATCGCAGGAATTCTATAAGGGCCGGACGCTTGGTGATCCCTATTTTGATCTGGATGTGACCCGGCTGCGCTATTTGGGCGGCTCATCAAACCATTGGGCAGGCTGGTGCCGGGTCATGGATGCGCATGACTTTGAACCGAAGGCCTGGGTTCCTGACAGCGGCTGGCCGATCAGGCGCTCCGATCTCGAGCCCTGGCTCGGCAAGGTTCACGACATTCTGGAACTGGAAGACTGGCGTCCGGACTTGCCGGTTTCGTCAACGATCCGCTGGGTGCAGCTCATCAAAAGCGATGCCGTGCATTTTGGCGAAAAGTTCCGCAGCGAACTCGAGGCGAGCAAAACCATCGCGGTCGTCCTCAACACCTATGCGGCCGAATTGCAGGGTGACGGAAAAACAGTGACAGGCGCAAAACTCTGGTCGGCAGGTGCAGACGCCGGAGATTTCACCGCCCCCTTTTTCGTCATCTGCACCGGCGGGCTGGAAAATTCCCGCCTGCTTCTGTGGTCCAACCGGCGTTCGAACGGCGGTGTGGTTCCCCATTCCGCAGCGCTTGGCCGCTATTGGATGGAGCATCCGCAATTCGAGGGCGGTACGGTCATCCTGTCCGGCAAGGACACATTCGAACTCGACAGCCAGAACGAGGCATTCTTCTCGCCGTCGCCCGAGGCAATGGCCGAACGCGGCATCATGAATGCCGGCATCAGGCTGATAGCGCTGCCCTATGCCGGCATGAAGAAGGTCATGGCTGACCTCGCCTGCACGGCGCCGTCCCTGGCGGAGTGGATGGCCGATGCGGCCGGCTTTCACCTGCGTTGCGCCGCCCAACTCTATGTCGGCTGGGAGCAGGCGCCGCTCGCATCAAATCACGTGGCGCTTTCGGCAACCGAAACCGATGCTGCCGGGGTGCCGCGGCTTGAACTGCACTGGAAAAAAACCGAACTGGAACGCCGTACGCTGCATGAAAGCCTGAGGCTTTTCGGCGAGACCATGGCGACGCTCGACTATGGCCGCGTGCGGATCGAAGCCTGGGTGGCGGCGGGCGACTATCCGGGTGACGAGGAATTGGCCGGCCACCATCACATGGGCGGCACGCGGATGGGAACCGACCCGGAAAAAAGCGTTGTCGATGCCGATTGCAAGGTCCATGGCATGAACAATCTTTTCATTGGCGGCTCGTCAGTCTTCACGACATCCGGCCAATGCAACCCGACCACGACCATTGTGGCACTGGCGCTGCGGCTTGCCGATCACCTGATCCGCGTGACCGCTATTTGACGGCATATGGCGCAATTGTCCGTCCGGACCGTTGACCGCTGCGTCAAACGGGCGCAGGAGCGCTGGCTGGCCGCGCCAACCCGCCCCTTTCCATTCAAACAAAGCGGATATCTGAATTGACCAAATCTGTTACTCCCGGCATCGGTGGCGATCCGCATCATCCTGGCCGCTGGATCGCCATGGCGGTGCTGTTGATCGCCAGTTTCATGAACCTGATCGATGTCACCATCGTCAATGTCGCGCTGCCGAACCTGCAGCAGGCATTCGGCGCGGCCAACAGCCAGATCGAATGGGTGGTGGCCGTCTATATCCTGGTCTTTGCGCTCGGGCTCTTGCCCTTTGGCAGGCTTGGCGACACCTATGGCCGCCGCCGCGTATTCGTCACGGGTGTGGTGGTGTTCTCGATCGGTTCGGCCCTGTGCGGAATGGCGCCGTCAATGCCGTCCTTGATTGGCGCACGCGTGGTTCAAGGCGTTGGCGGGGCCATGATGATCCCGCAGACGCTGGCCATCGCCCAGGTGATTTTCCCGCCGCACGAACGCGCCATGGCGTTTTCCCTGTTTGGGCTCACCGCCGGCCTGGCTTCGGTCACCGGGCCGGTGCTCGGCGGCCTGCTGATCGACGCCGACATTATGGGTCTTGGCTGGCGGCCGATTTTTCTGGTCAACCTGCCGGTGGGTGCTTTCGCCATTGCTGCCGCAATCCGCTATATTCCCGCCATTGCCGGCACCAAGTCGCTCGGCAACGATTATGGCGGCATCGCCCTGGCCGGCCTTGCCATCCTGTGCCTGGTCTATCCGCTCATTGAAGGCCGCGAACTGGGCTGGCCGGTCTGGGCCTTTGCCATGATGGCGGCGAGCCTGCCTGTTTTGGCGGTCTTCTTGGCTTGGGAGCGTCGCCAGAAAGCCAAGGGTGCGCCGGAACTCCTGCCGTTCAGCCTGCTGGCCAACCGGAATTTTCTCATCGGCACGGCCATGTCGACATTGATGTTTTCCGGCATACCCGGGTTTTTCATGGTTCTGGCCATTTATCTGCAAAACGGGTTTGGCCTGTCGCCGCTGCAATCGGGCCTGACCACTCTGCCCTTTTCTGTTGGCGTGCTGATCGCCTCGGCGATTTCCGGCCGGCTAGGCCTCAAATGGCCACGCCGCCGCATCAGCGCCGGCGCGCTCTTGCTGGCGGCATCGATGATCGGCCTGCGCTATCTTGTGCAGGGCATGGGCGAGGAGATCGTCCGCTGGCATTTCATTGCGCCGCTTCTGGCGGGAGGCATAGGGTTGGGGGTGGCCATTTCGCCGATGTTCCAGACGGTTCTGGCCAATGTGCCGCCGCGTGACGCGGGTTCGGGATCAGGGGCGCTGCAAGCCATCCAGCAGGTCGGCAGCGCCTTCGGCGTGGCGCTGACGGGCGAGATATTTTTCTCAAAACTGGTGTCAGGTTTTGCGGCAGGCGGAAAGCCGCATGATGTGTTTGGCGCGGCCATGATGCAGGCGCTGATCTACAGCACGCTGGCCTTTGTGACTGTCGCCTTGATTGTCCGGCTCTTGCCAAAGCCGCCGGTTTCAGGCCCGAAAGTGCACGTGCCGGTCGAGGCTTGAACAGCCTCGGCGGCAGGCATTACGGAACGATCAGCGTTCCGGCGCCATGCTCGGTGAACAATTCGAGCAGCACCGAGTGCGGTGTCTTGCCGTTGAGGATGACCACGCCCTCCACGCCGCGGCCAATGGCCTCGATGCAGGTCTCGACCTTGGGGATCATGCCGCCGGAAATGGTGCCGTCGGCAATCAGCCGCCGTGCTTCGGCCACCGTCAGCTCATCAATCAGGTTCTTGTCCTTGTCGAGCACACCGGGCACATCGGTCAGGAACAAGAGCCGGGTCGCGGAACATGCCCCGGCAATTGCGCCGGCAAATGTGTCGGCGTTGATATTGTAGGTATGGCCGTCGCGGCCCGGCGCCACGGGAGCGATCACCGGAATCATTTCGGAATGCGCCAGAAGGTCCAAAAGCTTGCGGTCCACCTCGACCGGCTCGCCGACAAAGCCCAGATCAAGCACCCGCTCGATATTGGAATCCGGATCCTTGACCGTCTTGCGGGCTTTTTCGGCAAACACCATGTTGCCGTCCTTGCCGCACAGGCCGATGGCCCATTCGCCCTCGGCATTGATGAGCGCCACGATTTCCTTGTTGATGGAGCCGGCCAGCACCATTTCGACGATTTCCACAGTCGCCTGGTCGGTGACCCGCAAACCGCCCTCGAACCGCGATTCGATGCCCATCTTGGCAAGCATCGCGCCGATTTGCGGCCCGCCGCCATGCACGACGATTGGATTGACGCCGGATTGCTTAAGCAGGGCGATGTCGCGCGCAAAGGCGCGGCCGAGCGCGATATTGCCCATGGCATGCCCGCCATATTTCACCACGACCGTCTTGTTCTCGTAGCGCTGCATGTAGGGCAAGGCGGCGGAAAGAAGGGCGGCCTGGGTTTCGGCCGTCTTGGCGTCGATCGGGATCATGGAACCTGCCTGATTGGTGCTGTGGCGGGCCTTTTAACTGCCATGCGCAACGCTGTAAATCACGGAACCATCAGCGGTGCGCGGCGATTGAGCCAGCCCGATTGCGTCTCCATCTGGCCGGCAAGTGAAAACAGCGTCTCCTCGTCGCCGGGCCGCCCCACAGCCTGCACGCCGAGCGGCAAGCCGTCCTTGGTCATGTGCACCGGCAGCGCAATGGCCGGTTGGCCGGTGACATTCTGGATGGCCGGCCAGGGCGTGAACCAAAGGCTCTTGTCCATCAGCTGGCCAAACAGCGGCTTGAGCGAGAGCAGGCGGGTCAAGCGAAGCCGGTCGAGGATTTCTTCAATCCAATCATCGGCGCCTTTCGGATCAAGCGCCCCGCATGGCAACGGCGGATGGGCGATGAGCGGCATCAGCACCGCGTCATATTGCGCTGTCGCGGCAATGATGCGCCGTCCGGCAGCCGACAGGCGTTCAAGCGCGGCATAAAGGCCGCCGCCGCTGGTCATCTCGCCATATCGCGCCAGAATGCGTGTTGCCCGTTCGACTTCGCCCAGCACCGGCCTGCCAAGCCGGGCCGCTTCGCCGCGCAGCGTTCCGGCCAGCGAACAGCCGACCGCGAGCGCAAAATCGGCCAGGAAATCACGGCCGATGAACGGCAGACCGGCCTCCTCGACATCATGGCCGCCATCGCGCGCCAAGGCTGCTGCCGCACTCAGCGCGGCTTGTGTTTGGGCCGATACCGGCAGGCCGAGCGGCGAGGCGGAAATCATACCGATCCTGAGCTTGCCGGGAACGCGGGCGGCGGCCGCCGCAAAGGTTCCTTTTGGCGGCCGGGCGAGATAGGGGGCGAGCCCGTCAATGCCAGCCGTGGCGTCGAGCAGGGCCGCACTGTCGCGCACCGAACGGGTGACGGCATGCAC
>JBATMU010000358.1:0-1622 GCA_049289995.1 Rhizobiaceae bacterium
GGGGTCCCCTTGTTCGAAGGCCGAATGGTGGACATTTTTGATTATCGAGCGAAGGCATACCAAGGTGGGCGTGGTCGTCAGGCAGTTTGGAATGAGCTTAATTTTGGGGATCCTGCAAAAGCAGTAACACCACAGTGGCGCATACCAATGGAAAGCGTCCCAGATAAGCTCGGCTCGTCATGGCAACTCCCTAGAATTGGTTTCTGTGACATTGCGAGTCCCTCAAATTCAAGAACCTTAGTGGCTACGTTGATTCCGGGCGGTGTATTGTGTGGTCATAAAGTACCTACACTTTCATTTAGCCCAGAGGAAATTGACTTGTCGTTCTTGTGGCTTGGTATCGCCAACTCCTTTTGCTTGGATTTTCTCGCACGCCAGAAGGTGGCGCTGACTATGTCCTATACAATCGTGGACAGTTTCCCGTTGCCGCGCCGCATTGAGGGCCTGCCGGTTGAAGGTGAGATCATACGTAGGGCTGCTCAGCTCGCATGCTGTGGTGACGCGTTTTCAAGCCTTTGGGATACCATTGTAAAGCGCGGTGATTTACAGTGCTTTGAACCAGCGAACGAACCAGCACAGCGAGCGACAGTTCGCGCAGAATTGGACGTTTACGTTGCGCGAGACTTTTTTGGCCTGACAAAGGATGAAATGCGCTACGTGTTGGATCCCTCATCCGTTCTCGGAGAGCAATGCGGCATCGAGACATTCGGGGCCCTTAAGCGCTCGGAAATCCGCCAGCAGGGCACTTTCGTCTCATATGGTTTGATCATGAAAGCCTGGGACGAGTTGCCAGCGCCTTTGGTGCGGCATTGAGCCATAACCCAGAGCTCGATGGCTGGTATGCGCTGGCCTACGGCCTGACCCGCGGCGAGCTGCGCTATGTGTTCGATCCCAAGGAGGTGATGGGCGCCGACTACCCCAGCGAAACCTTCCGCGTCCTCCAGAACAACGAAATCAAGAAACACGGCGAGTACCGCACCGCCCGCCTTGTCCTCGCCGCCTATGACACGCTGGTCGCGGGCGGGATGCGGGCGAGGGTGGAGGGGTATCGGTGAGGCGCGATTGTTCATTGAATTGTAGGGATAGGGTGGCTATGTCAGCCTCAATCGCACCCGCCCGGCCTCTGTCCGCAAGGACATGCACACTGGGCGGGTCTTTTATTTTCAGCACCTTGCGGTCTATGCAGGCGCGGTAATGACAAATTACGCCAAGCCAGCGCTCACCTATCAGCAGCAGATTGCCCATCTGCGGCAGAGCGGCATGCAGGTCGCGGATGCCGCCAGGGCGGAATACTGGCTCCGCCACGTGAGCTATTACCGCCTGAGCGCCTATTGGCTCTATTTCGAACATCCCAAGGGAACTCCCAGCCCCCGTTTCCGGCCAAGCACCAGCTTTGACAATGTGACGGCCCTCTATGATTTCGACCGGCTTTTGCGCCGATTGGTCATGCGGGGGACGGAACACGTCGAAGTCGCCCTGCGTGGCAGCTGGGCTTACCAGATGGGGCAATTGGGCGACGGGCACAGCTATTTGCAGCCAAAGCTCTATCGCGATGGACGAGAGTTCCGCTCCGGCCGCGGGAAGTTGCAGCAGGCAGTGGCGCGGTCATCCGAAACCTACAT
>JBATMU010000359.1:0-14806 GCA_049289995.1 Rhizobiaceae bacterium
GCGCCCGGCAGCTATCATCTGGCGGTGGTTGCCGATGACGCCTTGCAGGACATTTCCACTGTGGTGCGCGGCAATGATCTTTATCACGCCACCGCCATTCACCGCCTGCTGCAAGATCTGCTTGACCTGCCCGCACCGGACTATCTGCACCACCGGCTGGTATTGGGACCGGACGGGCGAAAATTGTCGAAAAGCCTGGCGAGCCAATCCATCCGGGCCTTGGCTGATTCCGGGCTAAGTCCGTCAGAAATTCTGGAATTGGCGGGCTTCGAACAGGCCTAGAGCAAGCGCCTGAGCCCGGCCTTGCCGACCGCCAGGCTTAACAGCAGCACGAAAGCCCCGCTCAGGCCATAGACCGCCGCCCAGCGCAAATCCTTGGCATAGAGCCCGTTGAGATTGGCGATGTATATGCCGCCGAAAACGCCGGTTGTCAGGATAAACGTGTTGCCAAGCGCGCCAAAACCGTCACCGGCCATCACCCCATCCAGCATGAGGCCGAGGGCGAACGCAAAAAGCACAACGACCGCAAATGCGGCGCAAAGCCAGCCGAAATCAAGGTTCCAGATCATGTCAGCCCTATTTTCCCCAACGAATTCAAGGCGTCATGCACTCAAGCGTTGAAGAATAGGCTGAATGTGCAAATGGTTCGTTAACCTGAGGTCAGCACACCAGGCTTGCGCGCCAGACGCCGATCCGGCAGACAGCCCTGGAATTTCCTTGGTTTTTCAGCGGATTGCCATGTCGCCTCGCCTTTTTCCCGCGCTGTTCGTGCTGCTCTGGGCGACCGGTTTCATTGGCGCGCGCTATGCGATGCCTTATGCCGAGCCGTTCGGCTTCCTTATGGTGCGGTTCGCCCTGGCCGGGTTGATCCTGGGCGCTGCCGCCCGGTTTTTTTCCGCAGATGCTCTTGGCCGCCGCCTGGCCATGCATTCCGTGATGGCCGGAATTCTCATGCATGGCGTCTATCTCGGCGGGGTCTTCTGGGCGGTCCGCCATGGCATGCCGGCCGGCCTGTCGGCGCTGATTGTCGGCTTGCAGCCGGTCATCACCGCCTTTCTGGCGCGCTTTGCACTTGGCGATGCCATCACCGCGCGCCATTGGACCGGCCTGGCGGCCGGCTTTGCGGGCGTCGCGCTTGTTCTTGCGCCGAAACTGGGCTCCGTTGATGTCAGTCCCGAAACGCTTTTGGCCTGTGTGCTGGCGGTTCTCGGCATGAGCGCCGGCACCGTCTGGCAGAAGAAATACGTGCACACCCCGAACCTGGTTGCAGCCACCGCCTGGCAATATGCCGGCGGCGTCCTGTTCACCCTGCCGCTTGCCCTGATGACAGAATCCGGCCAATTCCGGATGACCGGCGAGTTGGTCTTCGCCATGGCCTGGCTGGTGCTGGTCTTGTCGATCGGGGCCATCGGCCTGCTGATGGTGCTCATCAAGACCGGCGAAATTGCCCGCGTCGCCTCGCTGTTTTATCTGGTGCCCGCTGTCACCGCGCTGATGGCATGGCCGCTTTTTGGCGAAACGCTGGAACCCATCCAGTTTCTCGGCATGGCATTGGCCGCCGGCGGGGTGGCTCTGGCGGTCCGTCAGGCGGCGCGCCCGGCATCGCGATAACGCATGAAAGCGGCATTCAACTCGCCGCCAAGGATGAAAATCACCGAGACCATGTAGAGAAAAACCAGCGCGATCATGATCGACGCGAGGCCCGCATATGTGGCGGCATAGGACGCGAAACTTTCGAGATAACTGACGAAAGCCGCCGATCCGGCGATCCAGAAACCGATGGTCAAGACCACGCCGGGCAGGATGTCGCGCACCCGCCGCGTTCCCGCCGGCAGGAACAGGTGCGAAATGGTCAGCCCGGTGATCAGGATCGTCGTGGCGATCAGATAACGCCACAATTCAAGATCACCCAGCATCTGGCGGATGTCCGGAAACTTGGCTGCGATCAGCCTGGCGGCAATCGGCAGGGCCACCAGAAGCAGGCTGACCAGCAAAAGCGTGGCGGTCGCCAAAAGCACGAAACCCACGCTCTCCAGCCGGAGCCGGAAGGCCGAGCGCTTCTCGCGCATGCGGTAGGCCCGGTTCAGCGATGTCCTGAGCGCTTCAACGCCGCTCGAAGCGAAGAACGCCGCCGCCAGCGCCGTGACCGTCAGCAAGCCGCCGCGCTGGAATGCCAGAACCTGGCGCACTTCCGCAACAATCGGTCCGGCCACTTCCTTGGGCCAGACTTCAAAAAGCAGCGGCAAAACCGTTTCGGTAAAACCTTCGGCATGCAGGAAAGAGGCCAGCGAGGCGGAGAAAATCAGGAAGGGAAACAGCGCCATCAAGGTGGTCAGCGCCACATGGCTGGCCATGGCCCAGCCGTCATCCAGCGAGAAATGCCCGAAAGCATCACGCAGGATGCGCCAAGCCGCTTGCCCGATCGCCGCGAAATCCATGCCGCTCCCCGATTGCCACGTCCGAGCGAATATGTGAATCGGTAACAGGCAAAACACAAGGCGGCATCATGGCGGGCCAACGCTCCATTCTTTTGACCGGCGCTTCAACCGGCATCGGCGCCCATTGCGCCCGTGCGCTGAAGGCTGATGGCTGGCGGGTTTTCGCCACCGCGCGCAATGATGAGGACATCCACGCGCTCGAGGTCGATGGCATTGAAGCCTTCTATCTCGATTATTGCGAGCCGCAATCCATTGCAGCCCTTGTGGCTTCGGTCCTCGAAAGGACCGGCGGGACGCTCAATGCCCTGTTCAACAATGGCGCCTATGCACAGGCGGGCGCCGTCGAAGATCTGCCGGTCGAAGCCTTGCGCGCCCAGTTTGAGGCGAATTTTTTCGGGTGGCACGACCTTACGCGGCGCATCGTGCCTGTCATGCGCGCCCAGGGCCACGGCCGCCTGATCCATTGCTCTTCGGTGCTCGGCCTGTTTCCCGGCGTTTACCGCGGCGCCTACTGCGCCTCAAAGCACGCCATCGAAGGCCTGATGCTGTGCCAGATGCTCGAATTGAAGCGCTCGGGCATCAAGGTCTCGCTGATCGAGCCGGGTCCGGTGCGCTCGCGCATCGCCCCAAATGGCCTGCCCTGGCTTAATAAGTACATCGACATCGAAAATTCCGTGCATCGCCGCGCCTATCAATGGCAGATCGCCCGCATGACTTCGGGCGGCTCCAACAACCGCTTCAAGCTGGGACCGGAAGCAGTCTATGCCGCCCTGGACAAGGCTCTGAACGCCGCCAATCCGCGCGTCCACTACCGCGTGACCTTGGTCACGAAAGTGGGTGTGTTTCTCAAGCGCATCCTGCCACATCGCCTGTTCTATAAAATTGCCTCCAGGCAGGGTTGAATTTGCCCGCCAACGCGGCACATAGTTTCGCACACATCGGAGCCCTGCCCAGTTCATGTCCGGATCGCTGAAATACCTTGCCATTGCCGCCATGATCGCCACCGCCTTTGTGCTGCTGCGCGGGCTTGTACACATGATGCGCGGCGGTGACGGCATCACCTCCAACAAGCTGATGCAGGCCCGCGTCTTCCTGCAGTTTGTCGCCGTCGTCCTGTTGGTGCTGGCCATGTATTTCGGCCGGCCGGCCTGATGGCCGCAACCCAAAGAGAGCCGCAATGGTTATCCTGAACAGGATCTACACCCGAACCGGCGATGATGGCACCACAGCCCTGGGGTCAGGCGAGCGACGCCTGAAGTGTGATCTCCGGATTGATGCCTATGGCACGGTTGACGAGACCAGCGCCTGCATCGGCTTGGCCCGTGTCCACACCCAGGCTGCCCATTCCGAAATCGACACCATGCTGATCCGCATCCAGAACGACTTGTTCGATCTTGGCGCTGATCTCGCCCGGCCCGACAATGGCGAAAAGCTGCCGTTTGAGCCGCTGCGCATTGTTGCAAGCCAGGTTGCCCGGCTCGAAGCCGACATTGACCGGCTCAACGCCAATTTGTCGACGCTGCGCACCTTCGTGCTGCCGGGCGGCGCACCAGCGGCGGCGGCCTTGCACCTGGCTCGCACTGTCGCCCGGAGAGCCGAGCGGCTGATGGTGGATCTGGCCGGACAGCCCGGCGAAAACGTCAATCCGGAAGCGGTCAAATATATCAACCGCGCCTCGGATTTCCTGTTTGTCGCCGCCCGCGCCGTCAATGACAATGGCAAGGCAGACGTGCTCTGGGTTCCGGGCAGCGGGCGCTAGTCGATGTTCATCCCGCTGCACGACGCCAACAACCTCAAGCACATCAAGCTGCAATATGTCACCATCGGCATGATCGCGCTCAATGTGCTGGTGTTCATTTTCGTCAATCTGCCAAGCGAGGCCATGGCCAATGCGGCTGCGATCGGACTTGGCTATACGCCCGAACTGGTGCGCGACGGCCTGCCGCCGCCGCCTTATCTGATGGTCCCCGAACCGCTGACCTATGTCACCTATGCCTTCCTGCACGGCAATCTGCTTCATCTGGGCGGCAACATGCTGTTCCTGTGGGTGTTCGGCGACAATGTCGAAGACGCCATGGGCCATTTCAAGTTCCTGTTCTTCTATCTGGCCTGTGCAGCGGCCGGCGCCTGGCTGCACGGCGCGTTCGTGCCGCAATCGGACCTGCCGCTGATCGGCGCATCTGGCGCGGTGGCCGGCATCATTGCCGCCTATCTGCTGCTGCACCCGAAGGTCCGCGTCTGGGTGCTGGCCTTCGGGCGCATTCCGCTGCGCATCCCCGCCGCCATCCCGCTTTTGCTGTGGCTCGGCCTGCAGGTGCTGATGTTGCTCATGGCCGAACAATCGGACGTGTCTTTCGCCGCCCATCTTGGCGGTGCGGCGGCTGGCGCTCTGCTCATCCTTGTCCTTCGCCGCCCCGGCGTGCCGCTGTTTGACCAGGTGATCGAAACGCCGCGCTCAGTGGAACTGCGCGAACCTACGCCTCCGGTTCAGGCAGGTCCGCGCTGGGGCCGCGATGGCACGATGTGAGCGCCATGGCATATTGACGTTAACGTCAATCGACACTACACGGTCGCCAACGATTTTAGGTGCCGGTCCGGCGAATAATGTCGGCAAATGGCTAGCCAGACGCCTGCAAAGGCGAATAATTTGAACGCTCAAGCGAGATGAGAAGGATAAGCGCATGAAAGTCCTCGTTCCGGTCAAGCGGGTCGTCGATTACAACGTCAAGATCCGCGTCAAGGCCGATGGCTCGGGCGTCGACCTGGCCAATGTGAAAATGTCGATGAACCCGTTCGATGAAATCGCCGTCGAAGAGGCCATTCGCCTGAAGGAGGCCGGCAAGGCCGATGAAATCATCGCCGTCTCTATCGGCCCTGCCCAGGCGCAGGAAACCTTGCGCACCGCGCTTGCCATGGGGGCGGACCGCGCCATTCTGATCAAGACCGATGAGCTGACCGAGCCGTTGACTGTCGCAAAAATCCTCAAGGGCGTGGTTGACGCCGAAGGGCCGGGCCTGGTCATTCTGGGCAAGCAGGCCATTGACGACGACGCCAACCAGACCGGCCAGATGCTGTCGGCTCTTCTGGGCTGGAGCCAGGGCGCTTTCGCCTCCAAGGTCACAATCGACGCCGGCAAGGCGGAAGTCATCCGCGAAGTTGATGGCGGCCTTCAGGTCATTTCGGTCAAGCTGCCTGCCATCATCACCACTGATCTGCGGCTCAACCAGCCGCGTTATGCCTCGCTGCCCAACATCATGAAGGCCAAGAAAAAGCCGCTCGATGAAAAGACTCCCGGCGACTACGGCGTCGAAGTGAAGGCGCGGCTGAAAGTGCTCAAGACCGAGGAACCCGGCGGCCGCAAGGCGGGCGTCAAGGTCAAGTCCGTCGCCGAGCTGGTTGACAAGCTCAAGAACGAAGCCGGCGTGCTGTAAGCGTCAGAGCGAGGAAAAAATCATGACAGTTCTCCTGATCGCCGATCACGACAATGCCGCCCTTTCCGACCAGACCGCCAAGGCGCTGACTGCCGCTGCCGGTCTCGGCGGCGACATCCACATTCTGGTGGCCGGCAAGGGCGCCAAGGCCGTCGCTGCCGCCGCCGCCCAGTTGAAGGGTGCAGCCAAGGTGCTGCATGCCGATGCGCCGGAGCTTGGCGCGCAGCTTGCCGAGCCCATGGCCGCGTTGATCGTCTCATTGGCCGGCAGCTATGACGCAATCGTTGCGCCCGCCACGTCCATGGGCAAGAACGTGCTGCCGCGCGTCGCCGCCCTTCTCGATGTGATGCAGATTTCCGAAGTCACCGACATTCTCGGCCCCGACACGTTCAAGCGCCCGATCTATGCCGGCAACGCCATCCAGACCGTGCAGTCGACCGATGCCAAAAAGGTGCTGACCGTGCGCACCGCCGCTTTCCAGGCGGCAGGCAATGGCGGCTCGGCCAAGGTCGAGGACGTCAAGGCAGCTGCTGATCCCGCGCTGTCGGGCTTTGTAGAAAACCGCCTGTCAGCCAATGACCGGCCGGAGCTGACTTCGGCCCGCATCATCATTTCCGGCGGCCGCGCACTGGGTTCGGCTGAAAAATTCCGCGAAGTCATGCTGCCGGTCGCCGACAAGCTGGGTGCGGCCATCGGCGCATCGCGCGCTGCGGTCGATGCCGGCTATGCGCCGAACGATTGGCAGGTCGGCCAGACCGGCAAGGTTGTCGCCCCTGATCTTTACATCGCTTGCGGCATTTCCGGCGCCATCCAGCATCTGGCCGGCATGAAGGATTCCAAGGTCATCGTCGCCATCAACAAGGACGAGGACGCGCCGATTTTCCAGGTGGCCGATTACGGTTTGGTCGCAGACCTGTTCACCGTGCTGCCGGAGCTGGAAAAAGCCCTTTGAACTTTCGCCAAAGCGGCGCAAAGTCACATATCCCGGGGTGGACGAATGCCACCCCGGCAGTTTATTGTGCAGCGCAATAAACAGAAGCCGGCGCCCACAGCGCAATGGCATGGTGCGAGGGCCCGAACATGACAGGCACGATCAAATCCGTCGGAATCATCGGCGCGGGCCAGATGGGCTGCGGTATTGCACAGGTCGCCGCTCTCGCAAATTATGATGTCGTCCTCTACGACATTGCCGCCGACCGGGCCGAAAAAGCCGTGGCCACCATCAGCGGCAACATGGCCCGCTCGGTTGCTTCGGGCAAGATTGCCGAAACGGCGCGAACGGAGGCCCTCGGCCGCATCCGTCCCGCCGCCAATGTCGAGGGCCTTGCGGCGGTCGATCTGGTCATCGAGGCTGCCACCGAAGACGAGACCATCAAGCGCAAGATTTTTGCCGCTGTCTGCCCGGTGCTCAATCCGCAGGCGATCCTGGCCACCAACACTTCA
Organism: Rhizobiaceae bacterium; assembly: GCA_049289995.1. GTDB lineage: Bacteria > Pseudomonadota > Alphaproteobacteria > Rhizobiales > Rhizobiaceae > JBATMU01. The sequence continues at coordinate 7,313 of JBATMU010000359.1, forward strand.
TCGATCTCCATCACCCGCCTGGCTGCCCAGACTGACCGGCCCGAACGCTTTATCGGCATCCATTTCATGAACCCCGTGCCGGTGATGAAACTGGTTGAATTGGTGCGCGGCATTGCCACCGATGACGCCACGTTCAATGCCGCCAAGACCTTTGTCGCCTCGCTCGACAAGACCTCGACCACCGCCGAGGATTTTCCAGCCTTCATCGTCAACCGCATCCTGCTGCCGATGATCAATGAAGCCATTTATACGCTGTATGAAGGCGTCGGTTCGGTCGAAGCCATCGACACGGCCATGAAGCTCGGCGCCAATCACCCGATGGGACCGCTGCAGCTTGCCGATTTCATCGGCCTCGACACCTGCCTGTCAATCATGCAGGTCCTGCATGACGGCCTGTCGGATTCCAAATACCGGCCCTGCCCGCTTCTGGTCAAATATGTCGAAGCCGGCTGGCTGGGCCGCAAGACCGGCCGCGGCTTCTACGACTACCGCGGCGAACATCCCGTCCCGACACGGTAATTTCCCTTCCATCCGGTCACAATGCCGCAGGGTGGCGATTGCGCCGCTCTTGTCAGGCAATTGTCATTCGGGTTCCGCCATTTAAGCCCCTTCAAGGAATTGGGCAATGCACGGGAAATCCGAACAATCCGGGAATACAACAGCTGTCTGGGACGTGTCTGTCCGCCTTTTCCATTGGGCGCTGGCGGCAAGCGTGCTGGCGGCCTTCGCCCTCGGGATTGCCGCGCCGAAGCGCCTGCTCGATTGGCACCTCTATGCCGGATATTCGGCGCTTGCCCTTGTCACATTTCGCGTGATCTGGGGTTTTTCCGGCCCGACCTTTGCCCGCTTCCGCGCGTTTCCGCCGTCGCTTCGCGCGGCGCTGTCGCATGTCCGCGGCGCCCATCCATCCGGTTACGGCCACAATCCGCTTGGCGCGCTTATGGTCTACGCGCTTCTGGGCTTGGTTGCCGTCCTTGCGCTGAGCGGTGTGTGGACGCTGGGCGGCGTGGTCCGCCAGGGACCGCTTGCCGCATTTACCACTTATACCAATGGCCGTACGGCCAAGGACATCCATGAAATCATTGCCTGGATCATTATCGCCATGGCCGGCCTGCATGTCGGCGGGGTGATTTTCGAGTCCTGGCGCGAAAAGGAAAACCTCGCCCGGTCCATGGTCACCGGCCGCAAACGCGTCCGCAACGATGCTACGCCAAACCGCGCCATGCGCCCGTTGGCTGCCGCCTTGTCCGTGGTCGTCATAGCTGCGGCGGCGGCATTTGCCTTTGTCTGGGCGTCCGGGCGTCCTGCGCCTTTCATTCCGTCGGGCCCGGTGCTGGCGGAATGGAAAACCGAATGCAGCGCCTGCCATACCGCCCATCACCCGTCGCTTCTGCCAGCCGCCGCGTGGACTGCGGTCATGGCCGGACTTGGCGATCATTTTGGCGAAGACGCCAGCCTGAATGCCGAAACGACCGCGAAAATCGGCGAATGGCTTGCCGCCAATTCCGCCGAGAAGTTCGACACCCGCCCGGCCAATTCGTTTCGCCAAGCAGATGCTGCCGAACCAATGCGCATCACTGCCACTGCGCGCTGGAAACGCATCCACGATGACATCGCGGCTGAAACGTTCAAGCAGAAGGGCATTGGCAGTGCGGCCAATTGCGGCGCCTGCCATGCCGACGCCGAGACCGGCCTGTTTGCCCCGCAGAAAATCTTCATCCCCCAGGTCCCCAAGGAGAACCCATGAAACGCCTTTTGATTGCCGCCGCTTTTATCCTGTCTGCAAGCGCCAGCTTCGCCGGACCAGAGCAGGACGCCGTGATTGCCCATTACGCCGCGCTGGCCAAGGCCGCCGACCCGGCATTTGCCGGTTTTTCCGCCGCCAAGGGCGCGGAATTCTATGCAGCCAACCACACAGGCGGCGGCGTTGACACGCCATCCTGCACCACCTGCCATACGGCAGACCCGAAGAAAGCCGGCCAGACCCGCGTCGGCAAGCCGATCGATCCGATGGCGGCTTCGGCCAATGCGGCCCGTTTCACCGATCTCGCCAAGGTCGAAAAATGGATCCTGCGCAATTGCAATTCCGTGCTCGGCCGCGAATGCACGCCGCAGGAAACCGGTGACGTGATTTCCTGGCTGATGACCCAATAATCCGGAGTATGGACATGAAACGCCTGATCTCCTTTGCCATTCTTGCCTGCCTGCCGCTTTCTGCCGCATTTGCGGCAGACGGCAAGCCCGACCGTTTCGTCACCGACGAACTGACGAAAACCGAGTGCAGCGCCTGCCATATCGCTTTCCCGCCGCGCCTGCTGCCCGCAACATCATGGGATGCCATGATGGGTGGCCTTGCCGAACATTTCGGTGAAAATGCCGCCCTAGACGCCGCCTCGACAGAAGCGATCCGCGCTTATCTGAACGCCAATGCCGGCAAACCATCCGCCAAGGCTTTTTATCCGGATGGCAAGCCGATGCTGCGCATCTCCGAGCTCTCGTGGTTTGTTCATGAGCACGGCGCGAAAATGTCTGCGAAGGAAGAAAAGAAGGCCGGCACCTGGGCCAATTGCGCCGCCTGCCATGCCGGAGCCGAAAAGGGCCAGTTCGACGACGATTGACGGCAGGCAGGTTTTGCAGTGCCGCCGCCCGCCAACCTAAGGAGATCAACAATGTCCGCTTTGCGTTTCAGCCTGCCCCTCGTCCTGCTTGCCGGCTTGACCGCCCCGTCGGCGGCGGAAAGCTTTCCGCCAATCACCGATCCAACTGTGAAGGCGGAATGCTCGGCCTGCCACATGGCGTTTTTTGCCGAAATGTTGCCGAAAAAATCCTGGGAAACCATGCTTGGCAATCTCAAGGATCATTTCGGCGAGGACGCCAGCCTTGATGCGGCTACGCTTGCGCTGGTCACCACCTTCCATCTCAACAATGCCGGTGATGTTCTCGACAGCCGCGGCGCCATGAAATGGCGCGAAGGCCTTGCACCGGGCGAAGCGCCTGAACGGATCACCCTGGCGCCGCGTTTCAAGAAGAAACATGGCGGCAAGGAATTTGACGCCATGATGATCAAGAAGGACGCCAAGTCCCCGGCCAATTGCGTCGCCTGCCACACAGCGGCGGAAAAGGGCATTTTCGAAGACGATTGAGGCGCTCTCAATAAGCCTTTGCCGCGTCGGCAAATGCCAGGGCGTCAGGCGACGCCCATTCGGCTGGCCCGTTCATATGGGCCAGCAGGCAGCCGTCCTTGCCGACAATCATCGTGGCCGGCAGGCCAAGCACCAGCCCGCGCTGCTTCAGATCATTGAAAGCACTGAGCTTGGGGTCAAAAAAGCGCGAAAGCGTCTTTGCGCCGATCTCTTCCAGGAAGGCTTCGGGCTTTTCCGGCCCGCCCCGGTCGACATTGACCGCCACCACAGCGAAATCCGCTCCGCCGCGCGCGCTTTGCAGGGCGTCGAGCGCCGGCATTTCCTTGCGGCACGGCACGCACCATGTCGCCCACAGATTGACCACGAGCGCCTTGCCGGAAAATTCGGCAAGCGTCATCGCCTTGCCATCCTCACCGGTAAAGGCAAGGCCGGATAGGGACTGCGGCGGATTGGCCGGAATCAGCGCAGCGATATCGCCCTTGGCTTGTGACACCAGCACCTTCGCCGCTTCTGCCCGCCCTGCGCAAGCATCGGCAAGTGGCGCGTCAGGTGCGCTTTGCATGAACGTGAGGGCCGCCCCTGCTGCCAATCCGGCTGCGGCGGCGAGGATCACGAAGGTTCTGGGCGTCATGGCGCATTCCTGTTTGTGCGGCTGATATAGAACCCGCAACGCCCCTTGCCAAATGCCAAGCTGCCGCAAACCGTTCACAATTCCGCCAGGCACAGCCACACCCACGCTTCAACTTGCCGCCGAAAGCCTCTATAGGCTTGCCGGTCAACGCAGGCGCGCAACAGGAAACCGGCCATGGCGAACGAAAAAACGGGCAGTAAAGGCGCAGACGCCCAAAATGCCAACGCCATGTGGGGCGGCCGCTTCGCTTCCGGGCCTTCAGCCGTCATGGAGGCCATCAATGCCTCTATCAGCTTTGACAAGAAGCTTTACGCCCAGGACATCAAAGGCTCCATCGCCCATGCCGGGATGATCGCCCAGCAGGGCATCATTTCCGCGGACGATGCGTCTGCCATCATCAAGGGCCTGAAGGCGGTTGAAGCCGAAATCCGCGCCGGCGATTTCGCGTTCTCCACCCGCCTTGAAGACATCCATATGAATGTCGAAAACCGGCTGTCCGAACTTGTTGGCGAAGCGGCGGGGCGGCTGCATACCGCCCGCTCCCGCAACGATCAGGTCGCTGTCGATTTCCGCCTCTGGGTGCGTGACGAACTGACCCGGCTGCGCCATGCGCTGACCGGTTTGATCGAGGCTTTTCTGACCCGCGCCGAGGAACATGCGGCAAGTGTCATGCCGGGCTTCACGCATTTGCAGGTCGCCCAGCCGGTGACCTTCGGCCATCATTGCATGGCCTATGTCGAAATGTTCGCCCGCGACCGTTCGCGCGCCGGTGACGCCATCGAGCGGATGAACGAATGCCCGCTGGGTGCGGCCGCGCTTGCCGGCACCGGCTTTGCCATAGACCGGCATCAGACGTCTGCTGCGCTCGGTTTCCGCGAGCCGACCCGCAATTCCATCGATTCTGTTTCCGACCGTGATTTCGCGCTGGAATTTCTGGCGTTTGCCGCCATATGCGCCACGCATTTGTCGCGGTTGGCCGAGGAAATCGTCATCTGGTCAACGCCGCAATTCGGCTTCATCCGCCTGTCGGATTCCTATTCGACCGGCTCGTCGATCATGCCGCAGAAGAAGAACCCCGATGCCGCCGAACTGGTCCGCGCCAAGACCGGCCGCGTCAACGGCCATCTGATCGGCCTGTTGACCGTCATGAAAGGCTTGCCGCTCGCCTATTCCAAGGACATGCAGGAAGACAAGGAAGCGGTTTTCGACGCCGCTGAAACGCTCGACCTGATGATTGCCGCCATGACGGGCATGGTGTCGGACATGACCGTCAATACGGCTGCCATGGCGAAAGCCGCCTCGTCGGGTTACGCCACCGCCACCGATCTGGCCGATTGGCTGGTGCGCGAACTCGGCCTGCCCTTCCGCCAGGCGCATCATGTCACCGGCCGCGCCGTCGCCATGGCCGAAGCCCGCAAGACCGGCCTGGAAAAGCTGCCGCTCGCCGATTTGCAGACCCTGCATCCCGGCATTACGTCAGACGTGTTTTCGGTGCTCACCGTGCAAAGCTCGGTTAAAAGCCGCGCCAGCTATGGCGGCACCGCCCCTGCACAGGTCCGCGCCCAGATCCGCCAATGGCGCAAGCGCCTGAAAAAAGGCGGATGACGGGTGCAAAACCGCAAGCAATTGGCTAGGCTGCACCGGAGCAGACCTTGATGGACCATTTGACATGACCTTTTCGAACCGCATGCTTCCGCTGATTGCCCTGCTCACCTTGGCTGCAAGCCTTTCGGCCTGCGGCCGCCGCGGCGCGCTTGTCACGCCCGATCAGGCTGCTGCCGCCAACCAAACGCAGACCGCAGCACCCGAAGACCTGCCCGCCAAGGAGCGAAAATTCCTGCTCGACAAGTTGATAGGCGGCTGATTCCCCAAATTCCAGGCAGGTTTTCGTGAACCATTTCGAACTCAGGAACGGCGTCCTTCACGCCGAAGACGTGGCCCTGCCAGACATCGCCGCTGCAGTTGGCACGCCGTTCTATTGCTATTCGGCTGCGACGCTGACCCGCCACTTCCAGGTGTTCTCGCAAGCCTTTGCCGGCATGGATTCGCTGGTCTGCTATGCCATGAAGGCCAATTCCAACCAGGCGGTTCTGACGCTTCTGGCAAGGCTCGGCGCCGGGGCGGACGTTGTCTCGGAAGGCGAATTGCGCCGGGCATTGGCTGCCGGCAGTCCCGCTTCGAAAATCATGTTCTCAGGCGTCGGCAAGACGGCCCGCGAAATGGATGCGGCGCTGGCCGCCGACATCCATTGCTTCAATGTCGAATCCTTGCCCGAACTGGAATTGCTGTCGGCCCGCGCTTCCGCCTCGGGCCGCACGGCCCGCGTGTCGCTGCGCATCAACCCCGATGTTGACGCCCGCACCCACAGGAAGATTTCCACCGGCAACAAGGGTGACAAGTTCGGCATCGCCTGGGAAGGCGCGCGCGACGCCTACCGGCTTGCCGCCTCGCTGCCCGGGCTGAAAGTGACCGGCATCGACATGCATATCGGCAGCCAGATCACCGACCTGCAGCCGTTTGACGACGCCTTCCGCCTGCTCACTGAACTGGTCGGCACGCTGCGCGCCGATGGCCACGCCATTGCCCATGTCGATCTCGGCGGCGGTCTTGGCATTCCCTACCGTCTGGACAATGACCCGCCGCCGAACCCCGATGCCTATGCCGACATCGTCCGCCGCACTGTCGGCCCGCTTGGCCTCAAGGTTATTTTCGAGCCGGGCCGGCTGATTGCCGGCAATGCCGGGATTCTGGTCACCGAAGTGCTTTATGTGAAGGATGGCGGCGACAAGCACTTCGTCATTGTTGATGCCGCCATGAATGATCTGGTCCGCCCGACGCTTTACGAGGCCTTTCACGAGATTTCGCCGGTTGTTGCGCCGCCTGCTGATGCGCCGCGCATACGCGCCGACATTGTCGGCCCGGTCTGTGAAACCGGCGATTTTCTGGGCCTTGACCGCGACATGGCCCGCCCGCAATCCGGCGACCTTCTCTATGCCGGAACCGCCGGCGCCTACGGGGCCGTACAGGCAGGCACCTACAATTCGCGCCTCTTGGTGCCCGAAGTGCTGGTCTCCGGCGACAGGTTCCATGTCATCCGCCCGCGCTTGAGCTACGAGGCGCTGCTTGCGCTTGACAGCGTGCCCGGCTGGGTCTGACGGCCAAACGGTAAACCCTGTCATCACGATTTGGCGAGCCCGCCTCGCCTTTGCCGCGTTTTGCACTACACTGGCTTATCGGCGCATTGCGCGCGAGTGACCCGGAAGGCCGATGACCGACGCCAAAACGCCATTGCCGCATCAGAAAGCCGCGCCGCTTGGGCGCGCCCGCTTTCTCGCCGGACTGGCAATTGCCGCCGAGCGCCTGTGGCCGCTGATTTTGCCCTTGGTGCTTGTGGTCAGCCTTTTTGCCATGGCCGCCTGGTTCGGGCTTTTTCACATGGCAGGCGAGCCGGTCCGACTTGCGCTGCTGGTTGCCTTCGGACTGGCCGCACTGGCGTCAGCCAGTCTGCTCTTGCGCTTCCGGCTGCCGCGCCGCACCGAGCTTGATGCACGCCTTGAACGCGACAACGCGCTGATCCACACGCCGCTGCAGGTCCAGACGGACGCGCTGCCCGAATCAGCCGATCCATTCGCCATCGCGCTTTGGCGGGAGCATCGCCGCCGCATGGCGGAAGGCCTGGGCGATTTGTCGCCCGCCGCACCCCGCACCGCTGTCCCGGCG
>JBATMU010000360.1:0-9138 GCA_049289995.1 Rhizobiaceae bacterium
GCTGCTGCGCGACCAGGGCAATTCGGCCTATATGCGCGATACAGGTGATCCGACCACGTCCGAAGGCGGCATGATCGAATGGGGATATTACGAAGAGACCCATCCGCGGCTCTGCCACCCGCGCGACTTGCTCGAAAAGGAGCAGTCGCGGCTGTCGCCGTCGCAGCGCGATCTCGACATGGAGCAGATCCTTTCGCCGCTGGAAAAGGCCATCGAACTGACGCCGATCCTTGGCGAGCTAGGTTATGACGAGCGGCGCTCGTTCAACGGACTTCTGCAGGTGACCGCCGATGGCGGGCCATCCTGCGGCGAGAGCCGCAAGGTGCGCGGGCTTTGGTATGCGGTCGCGGTATGGGTCAAGGACGGGCCGGGCTATGGCAAGTTGATCGCCGATTGGATGACCGATGGGCGCACACAAGTGGATCACGCCAAGATCGATTTTGCGCGCTTCTACCCGCATCAGATGGAAGAGGCCTTCATTGCAGGGCGCTGCGGCGAGGCAGCGCAAAAGGTCTATAATCCGGCCGTGCATCCGCGCGAGCCCTATGCGACGGGCCGCAACGTGAAGCGCTCGCCGTTCTACGAGCGCGAAAAAGCGCTGGGTGGACATTTCATGGAGTTGGGCGGCTGGGAGCGGGCGCATGGCTATGCCGCCAACGAGCATCTCCTTGCGAAATATGGCGAGCGCGTGCCGGTGCGCTCCAATGAATGGGACAACCGCCATTTCTGGCGGGTGTCGAATGCCGAGCATCTGGCCATGAGCGAAGATGTCGGCATGGTCAACCTGTCGCATTTCTACATCTTCGATGTCGAAGGCCCGGACCATGTGGCGCTGATGGAATGGCTGTGCGCTGCAAAAATCGGCGGTGACGCCAATATCGGCAAGGGCATCTACACGCATTTCCTCGACGACCATGGCATGGTGCGCGCCGATCTGACACTGATCCGCATGGCGGACCGCTGCCGGGTGATCGACGGCGCCGATGCCGGGCCGCGCGACCAGATCTATGTGCAGCGCATGGCCGAGGACATGGGCTTCAATGTCACGGTCACCGACCGTTCGTCCGATCTGGTGACGCTCGGCCTGTGGGGCCCGAACGCGCGGGCGACGCTGAAAAAGGTGGTGGCAGATCCCGCCGGGCTTGATCCGGAAAATTTCCCGTTTGCCGCGCTGCGCGACATAGAAATCGCGGGCAAGACCGTCACCGCCTTTCGCCTGTCCTATGTCGGTGAGCAGGGCTGGGAATTGCACATGCCCTATGGCGATGCGCTGGCGGTATGGGATGCTTTGGCTGGTGTCGGCGTCATGCCGTTCGGCGTGGAGACCTATGCCAATTCCCGCCGCATGGAAAAGAGCCTCAGGCTGCAGAACGCCGACCTGCTGACCGAGTACAATCTCATCGAGTCCGACCTGCAGCGGCCGAAAGTCAAGGAGGCCGATTTCCGTGGCAAGGCGGCCAATCTGGCCCACCGCGCCCTGCCGCACCAGGCGGCCATGCTGTGCACGCTGACGCTCGAAGCCAACACGGACGCCAAAGGCGTCAAGCGCTATCCGGTCGGCATTGTGCCGATTCTTGATCCGGCAAATGGCGAGACGCTGGTGGATTCGCTCGGGCGGCGGTCGTTTTCGACCTCGATGGCCTTTGGCCCGACCATCGGCAAGACGATCATGCTGGCCTACCTGCCATTCGACCGGGCCGTGAAAGGCGCGGCCTTCGAAATCGAATATTTCGGCGAGCGCTATCCGGTCGTGGTGGCTGGCGTCGGCTATGCGCCGCTGTATGACCCGGAGAATCTGAAGCCGCGGAGCTAGTTTTCTGAAACGAAGCGCAATTTGTAATTTTTTGGAACTGACGTCGAACGGACACGGCATGCCACTGCTCGGTTTTGGTGAGTTCGGAGCTATAGGTTATCGAATTCGACTCCTGATGCGTGGCCATAGACCGTAAAGAATCCGTCTTTCTCAACGAAAGGCAATCGAAGCCTCTGAAGCAACGCGCGCAATTCATCGGTGCAGTCGATTACTATTGGCTCCAACAAAAGGCCGATCGATTTCCGATAGCGGGGTAATATCTTAATCCATTCAATGTGGATACCTAGAATGAACTCCGGGGTTCTGCCCCAATCACCCCACCAGCTACGCATGTAGTCGCTCGAATCCTCCTCAGGGAGGTTCATTCCAAGTAATTTTTGCTGATAGGCCGGAGGAAACGGAAGTTCATCAATCGCTGAACACAATTCGCGCCATTTAGTATCGTTCATGAACGACGCCAAACCATTTTCACTCAATATTTGCCGTTCAGTTGGCGGGCTCACGGTATTTCCTTAGACTAGCACCCTGAATTCATGAAAAGCATGAACTGAGCAACAGGCAATATCAATAGAAAATCGATAGGCCCGCCCGCGCTATCCGGTCGTGGTGGCTGGCGTCGGCTATGCGCCGCTTTACGATCCGGAGAATTTGAAGCCACGGAGTTAGGGGCGGCTCAGCACGAACCGCCGCTTCCGGGCTCACGCGAATTTGAGCGGCGGTTTTTTGTTTTTGCGCGCATCATGGGCCGATGAAAACCGTTCTTCGTCTGGCCGCCGGTTTGACTCTCGCATTGTGTCTGGCCGCGCCGGCTGCGCTGGCGGCGGATGTTGACGTGGCTCTGGTGCTCGCCGCCGATGTGTCGCGATCGATGACGCTGGAGGAGCTGAAGATCCAGCGAGACGGCTATGCGGCCGCGCTCGGCCATCCTGACGTCATTCGCGCCATCCGTTCGGGCCTGCACGGGCGCATCGCGCTCACCTATGTGGAATGGGCGGGGTCTGCCTCGCAGACCACAATCGTTCCGTGGACGCTTGTCGAGGCGCCGGAAGATGCCGAGGCTTTCGCGGCCATCTTGCGGATTGCTCCCACGGCGCCTGCCCGGCGCACGTCGGTTTCGGCGGCGATCAACCTTGGCGCATCGCTGCTTTCAACCGTTCCGCATTTGGCGATGCGGAAAATCATCGATATTTCCGGCGATGGCGCAAACAACGAAGGCGAGCCGGTGGAAGCCGCCCGCGATCGCGCGGTTGCAATGGGCCTTACCATCAACGGTCTGCCCTTGATGACGCGCGGCGGCCTCTATTCGGAATGGGATATCGGCGATCTCGATGTCTATTTCCGTGATTGCGTGATCGGCGGCCCGGCGGCCTTCAGTTTTCCGGTCAATGACTGGGCGCAATTTCCCGAAGCCGTCCGCCGCAAATTGGTCATGGAGATTGCGGGGGTCATGCCAGCAGCCAGGGTTTGGCGCGCAGCGTCCGGCACGAAAGCTGACTGCATGGCCGGCGAAAAACGCTGGCAGCAACGCGGCTTGGATTTTCAATAGGCCATCTGTTTTCACGCCGCCAGCAGCGGTCGCCGGTCGGCGCGCTCCTGCTGCGGCGAGCAGTCATAGAGTTCGCGGTAGCATTTGGAGAAGTGCGAGGCGGAGACAAAGCCGCAGGCCACGGCCACTTCGACGACCGGCAGCGTGGACTGGACCAAAAGGTGGCGTGCCCGGTCAAGGCGGATTTCCAGATAATAGCGGGCGGGCGAACGGCCCATCTCGGTGCGGAACAGCCGCTCGATCTGGCGGCGCGACAGGCCGACGCTGGCAGCAATGTCGACCAGCGCCAACGGTTCGGACAAATGCGCTTCCATCCGCTCAATGATCTGCAGAATTTTGGAATTTTGCACGCCAAGGCGGGCGCGCAGCGGCAGGCGCTGGCGGTCGGTCGGCGCGCGCACCCGGTCGGTCAGCACCTGCTCACAAACGCGGTTGACCAGATTGGCGTCAAAATCCTCGCCGATCAGCTTCAGCATCATGTCGAGGGAAGCGGTGCCGCCCGCACAGGTGTAGATGTTCTGGTCGACCTCAAACAGATCGGCGAACACATTGGCCTTGGGGAAGGCCTCGGCAAAGCCGGGCAGGTTTTCCCAATGGATGGCGCAACGCTTGCCCGACAGCAGGCCGGCGGATGCCAGCACATGAGCGGCGGTGCACAAGCCGCCAATGGCAACGCCGCGATTGTATTCCTCGCGCAGCCAGGCATAGACCGTCTTGTTGGCGAAGCGTTCGACATTGACGCCGGAGCATACCACCACCATTGATGGCCGGTCCGGGCCTGCCATCATCCGGCGCTCGTCTTCCAGCGAGGAATTGACCGCGCATTGCACGCCATTGGAGGCCGAAACCGGCTTGCCGTCGGTGCTGGCCAGCCGCCACGTATAGGCTTCATGGCCAAGCATGCGGTTGGCCAGCCTGAGCGGATCAATGGCTGCCGCAAAGGCCACCATGGTGAACTCGGGAACGAGAAAGAAGACGAATGACCGCTTTACACGGCCCGATGGCGCCGAGATCTGTGCCGACAAGACAACCTCCCGCGGCATTGGCAACAGCCATGTCGCAAATAGAGGATACAGACGGAAATTTACGCCTTGTCAATGGGGGGCTTGTCGCATTTGCGACGGGCAGCGCTTGCGGGCACGCAAGCAAAAGGCCGGATTGTTCCATCCGGCCTTGAATGCTGTTCGCTGGCTTCAGGCCAAGGCAATCAGGCGACGAGGCAGCCGTACTTGTTGGCGGCAATGGCAGCGGTCTGGCCCGGCATGGTGCGGGCAAAACGCTTGCGCTCGCAGACGGTCTGCATGTTGGCGGGGCGGCGCGACAAAAGGCGGGTCAGGAAGGTCATCATCAGTCTCCGGCGGCACGCTGCCGCATCACATGGCGTGTCTATCTGCCGATCGGGGCGGAATTGCAGCGAAAAAAACGAAGCCGCGCGACGCAAACGCGACATGGCCAAAACGCCGCAGGCGGCATGGCGAATTTTGTCGCCAGTTTCATTAATAAAATCAACGATGTAAGAATCTGTTTACCGGCCATGCGAATGTCGCAAACCAGCCATGCGGCCCGGACATGGGTCACGGCGGCGTTCGCGGCTTTCGCAGGACGCTGACACCAAACTGTTATTTGCTGGCCTTACCGAAAACTTGTGCCAAACTGCGCAATCCGCGCCACCCCCCGGGCGGAACAGAGGGCAACATCCAGGTCCTACAGGAGATCGTCATGAAACTGCCGAATGCATTCAAGAAATTTCTCGCTGCCTCCGCCGCGCTGTGCCTGCTCGGCGCGCCGGCCATGGCCGAGACCGTCAAGATCACCCTGCTTGGCGTCGGTGACGTTTACAAATTCGACGGCGGCAAGGTTCGCGGCGGCGTATCGCGCCTGAATGCCGTGGCGCGCGCCGAAAAGGCGGCCAATCCCAATACGCTTTACCTGTTCAACGGCGATCTTTTGTCGCCATCGCTGCTGTCGGGCCTCGACAAGGGCGAAAACATGATCACGCTGACCAATGTCGTGCCGTTTGATCTGGCGGTGCCGGGCAATCACGAGTTCGATTTCGGCCCCGAGAATTTTGCCGAAAAGCTCAAGGCGTCGAAATATCCCTGGGCGGCTGTCAATATCACCAAAGCCGACGGCACGCCGGTCGAGGGCATAGGCGGCGTGATGCTCAAGGAAATCGGCGGCGTGAAGCTGGCGCTCATTCCAGTGGCGGCCGATACCTCGCCGCAATCCTCGTCGACCGGTGACCTGAAATTCGGACCGACCGCGCAGTCGGCCATTGATGCGGCCAAGGCGGCGCGCAAGGACGGCGCAGAAATCGTCATCGGCGTGGTGCAGGCGCCGCATTCCGACGACCAGGCGATGTTCGCCTCCAAGGCATTCGACGTGATCCTGTCAGGTGACGACCATGACCTGGTCGTCCAGTACAACGGAATCACGGCCTATGTGGATACCTCGAGCGATGCCAATTATCTGGTGCCGATCGACCTCAGCGTCGATGTGCAGGAAAAAGACGGCAAGCGCACGGTGAAATGGTCGCCCAATTTCCGTTTCATCGACACGGCGACCGTCACCGCCGATCCGGAAACCGAAGTGCTGGTCGAGGGCTTCAAGAAGGAGCTCGACAACGAACTGAATGTGGTGATCGGCAAGACCGCCGGCCCGCTCGACAGCCGCCGCGACGTCGTGCGCCGCCAGGAAGCAGCCATCGGCAATCTGATTGCTGACGCGATGAAAAAGGCGGTTTCGGCCGATCTGGCCATCACCAATGGCGGCGGCATCCGCGCCGAAAAGGAATATGCTGCTGGTACGGAAATCACCCGCAAGGACATCCTGACCGAACTGCCGTTCGGCAATGTCACCGTCTTGACCGAAGTGACCGGCAAGCAGATCCGCGATGCGCTTGAAAACGGCTTTTCGAAGATCGAGGATGGCAATGGCCGTTTCCCGCACGTTTCGGGCCTGAAAGTGGTTGCCGATACGAAGAAGCCGGCTGGCAGCCGTCTGGTTTCGGTTGAAGCCAATGGCGCGGCGCTGGATGACGCGGCCAAGTACAAGCTCGCCACCAATGACTTCATGCTGGGCGGCGGCGACGGCTATACCGCGCTCGGCGGCGGCAATGTCATCATCGATGCACGGGCCGGCAAGCTGATGGCCAATGACGTGATGGTGTTCATCAAGGATGCCGGTTCAGTTGACGCCAAGGTCGAAGGCCGCATCACGCTGCAGTGAGCGCAGCCTTCGGATGAAAAATCGGGGCTGCGGGAAACCGCGGCCCCTTTTTGTCACTGGCGCCACTCACCCGCACGGGTGATGGCATGAACCGCATATGAACTGCATATTCAGCTTGCGGCCATGGCACATGATGCAATGTGCCCAGGCAAAGGAGGATTGCCCCATGTCCAAACTGACCAATCTGCTGAAGACCGCCGCCATCTCTGCCACGCTTGTGATTGCCGCAGCCCCGTCATCCATCGCATCGGCATTCTGGCCGGGCGAGGTGATCGGCATTGCCCACAATGACGTGCTCAACATCCGGCTTTGGCCGTCCAATTCGTCGCAGATCATCGATGGCTACAACAATGGCCAGCCCATTTCGATGACCGGCCGCTGCAAGAACATCGTCACCAATGTGTCATTCCGCATTGATGCCGGCGGCTCGGCCAACTGGAAATATTCGAAAATGAAGAAGGCCAATGTCTGGTGCCAGGTGATGACCGACAATGCGCAGCTTGGCTGGGCGCGCGGCAGGTATATCTGGCCGGAGTGAGGATTGGTTTCCACGACATACCGTGAAAAAGCCGCCGCCGGGCGGCTTTTTCTTTATTGGCTCACCCTTGCGGGTGATAGCGGCGCCCCTGGTTTGGACGCATGTCTTGCTCCGAAGTCTCCGTCCTTGCCCTGCACCGAACCGGAAGGAAGAAGCCCATGTTCAGAAAAATTGCACTGGCAGCCTGTGCAGCAATGCTTGTTCTTGGCGCTAGCAGCGCGCGGGCTGAAAACAGGCCGGTGAACGGACTTGTCATCCTCATGAAGCCGCTCGCCATGGCCGGCAAGGCCCATTCGATGACGACGGGTGAAGACGGCTGCGTCTGGCAGCAAAATCTTGCCGAAGGCGAATACAGCGTGTCGGCACGCGGCATCGAAAAAATCCAGATCAAGGTCAACCGGTTCGGCAAGCTCTGGGTCTGTGTCTCGAAAAACGAAAATGGACGCTTCCATGTGAAAGCGCGCGGCGGCGACAGGCCGGTGGACATGTGAGGCCGGCAAAGCCGCGAAAAACACATTCATGCCTGGCGTGGAACTTTGAAGCGCCAGGCGCGGCAAGGCAAATGCGCCACGAAATTCCAACATGCGGGACAACCGCAGACGGCCTGCATAGGCCAAAACCCGGCGCGCACGCCGCAACTCACCAACGGGGCTTTCCTGATGCCGCCTGGCGGCATCGCAAAGATGGAAGCCGATAAATGACCAAATTTCCCTTTGTCGAAACCGGCAATAAAAGTTCAGGCGGGCATGATGATGCCGAAGTCTTATGCCCGCTTTTCAAAGAAACAATGAATGCTTACCTAGCGGACCAATGCCGCGAAAAAACGCGAGCCATGGAACAGGCAGGCGAAGGCCATTATGAAGGCTGCCCTGCGAAGAAGGCCACTGCTCGGCAGCACTCGTTCCGGCCATCCATCCCTGCATTTCGATTCGCTGGGGCGATTCCAATTGCGACTGCATGGAAGGCGACGACCATGAAGCGCTCTGCGTCACGGTGTCGAACTGCTATTCCAATGTGACGTTTTCCAATTTCCTCATCGGCTATCTCATCGTGGTGGATGCGAATGGCAATCTGGCGCCCAGCTTGCCGGATGGCTCGCCGTCGTCGTGGATCTATCCAACGGGGCCGATCTGTTTTGGCGATGTCGGACCATGCGTTGATGGCAAACCGGGGAGCGTCAGCCGCGATGGGGTCATCATCAACCGCGGCCTGCCGCCAGGCAAATGGTTCGTTCGTGTCGGCATGGTCTGCTTTGACGTGACGTTCCACTACGCCATTGTCGAACAGAGTTTCGCCTTCGAGGTCTGCAAGAACTGAAGCTGAAAATGGGTAGCGGCACGAACTGCCGCCTTGCGGATTCCGTTCATGGCTTGTTGTTGGCGGGCCGCTTTGGCGTCCATTGCACTAACGATTTGTCAGAACCGGCTAATCACGCTGATGCCAATACCATCAAACCGGTCCATGGCCATCAGTGCGGCAGGTGCGTCATCCAGCGTGATGTGCCTGCCGATCAGCTTTTGCGGCGAAAGCTTGCCAGCCGCAATCATGGCCAGCATCGCGTCATAGCGGTGCGCCTGCATGCCGTGGGTGCCGAGCACCTGCAGTTCATGGGCAATGACCTTTGCCATCGGGATTTTGGGGGAGGCGTGATCGCCGGTCATCAGACCCGCCTGCACATGGCGGCCGCGGCGGCGCAGGCAGGCGATCGAGTTGAAGCAGGTAACCGGCGAGCCGAGCGCATCCATCGACACATGCGCGCCGCCCTTGGTGATGTCGCGGATCGCTTCCACGACATCGGGCGTATTGCGGGCATTGATGGCAGCAACAGCGCCGACGGTCCTGGCAAATGCGAGCTTTTCGTCGCTGAGATCAATGGCAATCGGCAGCGCGCCGCAGGCGGCAGCGATCATGATGGCGGAGAGGCCGACGCCGCCAGAGCCATGCACGGCGACATACTCTCCCGGCTGGACTTTCGCCACATCCACAAGCCCGCGGAAGGCGGTGGCAAAACGG